>JAGGSN010000161.1 GCA_021159005.1 Candidatus Zixiibacteriota bacterium
CTGCCTGCCGGCGCCCGCCTGTCTGCGGACACGGGGCACGGTATTTTTACTATCCGCCGGGTGCCCCATCCCCCGCCTTAAGCGGGGGTGGGATACCTTTCATAAAAGATGCCAAACTTCACATGATGATACCCACTCCCGCTTTGTGCGGGAGTGGGGCACCCGGGCTTATTTCTCAATCCGACCCATAAACAATGATTACAGTGAGCAAAACGGGGAAGAAGTCTCCGACTTCTGCCATTAATTGGCAGGTCTCGGGAAAACCTGCCCTACTTAGCTATCAGGGCGGTATTCTGTTGGGTGTATTATTTGTTCCTCTCGTTGTTAATACCATATTTTTGCTTGATGTTTTTGTTAATAAAATTTGCATTGTAGGCAAATATGTTTTCAGGTTTGTCTTTGAAGCAAACAATAGTATTTAATGAGCTTGGCTTGGAAATATGATAAGTTTGCCCACCTGATGTTGTAGTAGTTGCATTACCGTATACATAATTGCCAGATTCGTAAGCGCTTCCGGTTGTATAAGATTTTGTTGGAGTTTTGTATGTGCTATATGATGTATAGCTATTGGCATCAATGATTGTAAAGTATTGGAAACCATTTTCTAATGCTAGTTCAGCGCTTCTTAACAAAGTGAAATCTGCAACTCTCTCCCTGCTAGTGTAACCGTTACCTCTAAAGGAAATTCTGAATACATTTTCGTCTAGTTGAGTTTCAGAGTATCCTCCGGTAAAACCAGCTTTTTGATACGTAGTTGCACATCCCTGAATAAATAGCGCAATAAAAGTAATGACAATGAGATTTTTCATGTTTCCTTCTTTATCTAGTTCATTTCAATGTTACCTCATACACAACAGACGTCCCCGTCTGCTCGTCCTATCGCCCTACACCAAATCCCCATCGCCCTCAATAAACTCCCGATACATCCGCATCGGTATCTTTACGCCTTTGGCATCGGCGACTTGCTCGGCTTGCTCGTAGCCGGCATCCACATGACGGGCTATGCCGCTGCCCGGGTCGTTGGTGAGGACACGCTCGATGCGGGCGTCCATATCCCTGGTGCCGTCGCAGACCAACACCTGCCCGGCATGGATGGCATTGCCGATACCCACGCCGCCGCCGTGATGTATGCTTACCCATGATGCGCCCGAGGCGGTGTTGAGCATAGCATTCAACAGCGGCCAGTCGGCGATGCAATCGGAGCCGTCCTTCATGGCTTCGGTTTCGCGGTAGGGTGAGGCAACCGAGCCGCAGTCGAGATGGTCGCGGCCTATGACAATCGGCGCGCTTAGCTTGCCCTCGCGGACATACTTGTTTATCTCCAGTCCCATCCGGTCGCGCTCTTTATAGCCCAGCCAGCAGATACGGCAGGGCAAGCCCTGGAAATGCACTCTATCATGCGCCATCTTAATCCAGCGGTTAAGCGGTTCGTTATCGGGGAAAAGACGTTGTATCATTTTATCAGTAGTGTGAATATCTTTCGGGTCGCCGGACAGCGCCGCCCAGCGAAACGGACCCTTGCCCTCGCAAAACAGCGGCCGCACATATGCCGGCACAAAGCCAAGATAGCTAAACGCATCCTGATAGCCGGCTTTTAACGCCTGCCCGCGCAGGTTGTTGCCATAGTCGAATACATGTGCATGCTTGCGAACAAAACCAACCATCGCCTCGGTATGCTTCACCATCGACTCGTAAGCCATCTTGATATATTTATCCGGGTCGCTTTGGCGAAGTTTCACCGCCTCATCAAGCGTGATACCGGCAGGCACGTAGCCGTTAAGCTCATCATGAGCGGAGGTCTGGTCGGTTACCAAATCGGGGATGATGTCGCGTTTGAGAATCTCGGGGAAAACATCGGCGCAATTGCCAACCAAGCCGACCGACAGCGGTTTTTTCGCCTTGCAGGCCTCATCGATTTTGGCCAGCGCCTTATCGAGGTCGGTCTCCATCACATCGCAATAGCCGGTATCGAGGCGTTTCTGTATCCGCGCCGGGTCAACCTCGACACAGAGCATGGCGGCATTAGCCATCGTAGCGGCCAACGGCTGAGCGCCGCCCATACCGCCCATACCGCCGGTAAGGATAAACCTGCCGGCCAAATCGCCATTGCCGTAATGCTTGACGCCCGCTGCGACAAAGGTCTCGTATGTCCCCTGAAGTATCCCCTGCGTGCCGATATATATCCACGAACCGGCGGTCATCTGACCGAACATGATAAGCCCCAGTTCCTCAAGTTCGCGGAACTTCTCAGGAGTTGCCCAGGCCGGCACCATATTCGAGTTGGCAATCAGCACACGCGGCGCATAGGGATGTGTCTGGAATATGCCGACCGGCTTGCCCGATTGCACCAGCAGGGTCTCATCCGATTTGAGCGCCTTAAGCGAGGCGATAATCCCGCGCAGGCATTCGGGATTGCGGGCGGCTTTCCCTCGACCGCCATAAACAACCAATTCGGCAGGGTTCTCGGCAACCTCGGCATCGAGGTTATTCAGAAGCATCCGCATCGCCGCCTCTGTTTGCCAGCTTTGGCAGTGAAGTTTATTGCCGTGGGGAGCCTTTAATTTAGTTAAGTCCATATTTTCCTCCAAGTATCGCTTGACGCTATAGAAAGATGCGCCGACTGTTAAAATTAGTTCTGGTTACCAAGCACCGCTTGGCAACCAGAGAAAATTCAAATCTATTATATCTTCATGAAAAAATTTAAGCATTTTGGAGAGATTAATCAAACATATTATCTCAGATTTTACAGTTGAATTACCAATAAATTAAA
>JAGGSN010000162.1 GCA_021159005.1 Candidatus Zixiibacteriota bacterium
ATCACCTGTCACTGTCCAAAATGTCGGGTTTCTCCCTCCGGTCGGAACTCGACCTACTAGAAATCGCTAAAAGTTTCCCCGTTTTTTCAAAAACTATGATTTCCACTTATTGAAAATGTTAACCCTATGAAACATACTATACTATAAAGATTTTACCGGAATTTTCGGGGAAACTCCTGAAATAAGACTGTGAATTTCCACTTTTTTCAAACTTCTTCAGGAGGTTCAATATATTAATATAGTGCAAACGTTATCAAATCAAGCCGACGGTTTTTTCATTTCCCATCTGTCAATAATCGCCGCGCCTACAGAATCGCCATAAACATTTACAGTGGTACGACAGCGGTCTAAAAACCAATCGATAGCTAAAATCATAGCGATACCCTCAGTGGGCAAACCGACTGCGTTAAGCACGATTATCATAGTTACCAGCCCGGCTTCCGGGATGCCGGCGGCGCCTATAGCGGCTAGCGTGGCGGTTAAAAATATAATGACCTGCGCGCCGAAACCAAGCGGCACGCCATATATCTGGGCGATAAAAATCGCCGCCACTGCCTCATATAAAGCGGTGCCATCCATATTGATTGTTGCGCCAAGGGGAAGAACAAAACTGGCGGTTTTATTGCTGATTTTGTTTTTTCCCTCGACACACTCGATAGTAATCGGCAAAGTCGCCGAACTTGAGGCAGTCGAGAAGGCGGTTAATAGAGCCGGCGAGATGTTTTTTACATATTCAATTATATTTCGCCGCGCCAAAAAGTAAATAATCGGCGTAAGCACTAAAGTTGCATGAATCAGAAGCCCCAACACTACCGTGAAAAAGTATTTGCCCATACGAGCAATCTCAGCGATAAAACCGCCGGGCTGGCTAAGCTCTGCCTGCCCTAATCGCGCCGCAATCAAGCCAAGAATGCCAATAGGCGCAAAATACATCAGCAAACGTATGAACTTTAAAAAAGCCTCATTTAAACCCTCGAAAAGATTTATAACCGATTGGCCTTTGCTGCCAAGAGTGGTTAATATACCCCCGAATAATAACGAAAAAACAATCAACGGCAGGATATTATTATTTGCCATAGCCGTAAACAGGTTCTTGGGAATAAGACCGATTATAACATCAAGGAAGGAAAACTTCTTTTCGGCAAGCTTGATTTCAATACCCACACCCTCAGCGGCAGGTTCTACTTTCATGCCTTTCGCATCAACCCAGTATTGAACCGGTATCTGTTTTTCGCTCATATATGATGAGGCGTCAATTATGCCTTTTATATTTTGATCAAGAAGATGAATTACAAAACGGGCGGAATAATTAGTGCCGTAAAAATGTTTATCTTCATCTGTCAGTTTAAGAATTGTGCCGCCAGACATAGGTCTTGTTTCGATAATATAGCAAGCCTGAGGATGATTGTCCTCTGCCTGCGAAATACCCTTGCCGGGCTGAATAATATTTACCAGAATGATGCCTATGATAACCGATACAGCCGTGGTTGACATATAGTAGATAATCGTCTTGCCGCCAAGCGTTCCAAGCTTGCTTAATTGACCCAGGCGCGCAATACCTGTTACCATCGAGGCAACAACTAAGGGCACAACTAACATGAAAAGCGCATTTAGAAATATCTCACCTAAGAAACCGATTTTCAATGCTGTGTGCGGATAGTAATGGCCGAGAGTAAATCCTAATATTATTGCTGCCAGTATCAGATAAAGGATTAGATTGGAGGATTTACTTTTCTTAGCCATGTAAAATTATACTACTTTAGGTCCAAAAGGTCAATAGCGGAGCGAATATATCAGCAAGACCGCAATAAAGAGAATTATGAATAATGCGTAAAGATAGAAAGTCATTGCTCCGCCTATGGCGGACACCTTAGGCGGAGCAATGACTAATTTACACATTGCAGCATTATATGCTATAGTTTGTGAATAATACGGGCTAAATGTACCGCTTAGTGTTTGTGAATAACTATTATAGCTTCTATTTAATCTGATAGACACGCATTCTTTGTGTTTAATGCTGTTTTAAACCGAGAAAAATCAATCGCCTTCACTATTCTTGCTATTAATAATTCTGTCCAATTTATTAACCATTTCTATCATTTCCGGGTCATTCCGAAAACGAGGCGTTTTTCGATAGATGTCGAAATAATGCTTAGCCTTATCATATTTTCCTATGATAAAATACAACTGGCCAAGATTTCTTATAGCCTCGATGTTGCCGGGTTTAAGCTCGAGGGCTTTTTTTAGATTTATCTCTGCTCCTATTTGATTTCCCTGTTTCATCTGGGAATAGGCTAAAAATAGATATGAACGAAAATGCGGCTGCCTTCGCAAAGATTGGTAGCATGCCTGTTCCGCCTGATACCATTGCTTTTTTTGATAATAATATGTGCTTAATAATTCATAGCCATATCTGCTGCGTGATTCATCAAGCTTGATAATATCCTTGAAACGGGAAACAGACCGCGCCTCATCGCTGTTTAGTAAAACCCATAAAAAAGTAAGCGCAATCGGAATCACTACTAATGAGCTTTTAATAATTCTGTTCTGCTTAGACCAATCAACACCGATAAACAAGGCAAAATGTAAACCTATAAGCGGCAATGCAAATAAATCCCAATCCCTTGCCATATTTAGCTGAGGGTCGATAAGCAGCAGTGCTATTATACCGGCAATAGCTGACAGCCTCGAAAATAGCGCTATTTGATTATGTTTGCAATCACCGGAATTTCTGAATTTCTGAATCGGGATTAAAATTAAAAACACAGGACATATCAGAAACAACTCATTTAATATATCCACTATATGATCCTTGCTCCATAACAGATACCCCGGCTCTGTATTGCTGTATGGCAGAAGAAATGCGCCGCTTTGTTTATAGCTAAAGGTATTAACAGCCCAAACAGCTATGAGAGTTAAAGTTGTAATTAAAACGATTGTGGGTTTCTGCCTGTTTTTTCGATATTCAATCAGCAATAAATAACATAGTGATGGCAATAAAAAGATAGTGAGATTATGCAGATAATAGCCGATGATAAAAACCGCCGCAAGCAGGATAAGTTTTTTCCCGGTATAGAAATAAGTAATAGCAAAATAGAAAAACAGCATTATAGCTGCTGCTGCTATCGAATAATACTCTATATAGCCGAAAAATATCATAAGGCCGCCCCAGCCTATGAGATAAGCAAATAATATCGAGGAATTCATCTTCGGTAATTTCAACCTACGGGCAATTAGCCAGGCGACCCAAAAATAAACTAAACCGCATGAGTAACTCCAGAACCTGAAACTATCAAGAACATCAAACCCCAATGGCTTAAATATATATTTATATGAGATATCTCTAATCAAGAATTCTAACGGTTCGCCGGCGGCGGTATCTTTTAGCCTTGCGAAACCATGAACACCCAATTCCTTAAGCCGCAGACTGCTGTCTCCCAGCAAATGTGCGCTGTCGTTGAAAATATAGAATATTATAATTAAAACTGCGCTAATTAATATATACCATATATATCGCGGTATGTTGTCGGCTATGCGTAAAAACGAATTTATTAGAGAGTCAACGGTTTTTAATTTATGAGCATAAGACAATAAAAATATCAGGATTATAATAACTGCCAAATATAATATTGAAAACTGAATGGAAAAATAGCTCAATTGATTTATCCCCCAGAGCCTTGCTTCCGGATAAAATATGCCAATGAATTTTAGCGCGATAACTATTAAGATTGAGAATGCGGCTAAGAACAATTTAATTTTATCAGACATAAAATATTCACCAATTTTATTAGACTATAACAGAATATTCGAGCGGCGTCAAATCCTTATATGCGTCGGGATGGAAGCTTGCGACATCCTGGCGCCTGCTGTTATGTTGTGTCAGTTCGCAGTCCGTCCAAGGCGGATAAACTGACATATTGCTTGAGTAAGGCCGCATTATTTATAAGCTCCAGCATACGATGCTGCAATGACTCGCATATATTTTTTGTGAATAATGCAGGTTAAGGAGATATGATATTTCACTACTGTCCGGCCTTTTTTATAGAGTTCTTAAAATAATACCCAACAATCGAAGCTTGCTTATTTCATAACCCATAGAGCATCGGGATGTTGGGC
>JAGGSN010000163.1 GCA_021159005.1 Candidatus Zixiibacteriota bacterium
CCCGGATTTATAAAATTAAAAAAAAAAAGATAAAAATTAATCGGGCATTTGCTTAAAAAATTCTCACATTCTTTTTTTGACAAAAATCGCGGTTGTTTTGAATTTATGACTTTAAGTAAAGAAACACCATCGCATGGATTAGTTGAGCATAGGTTTTGTTTAATTCCTAAATTAAATACTGATTTTAGAGTTTTAATCTCATAATTGAGAGTCACAGCTTTTGCTTTAGTACAATTATTAGGGATTTTTATAGGGAAATCATCTGGAAGCTTAAGGGTCCTCGGATCAACATTTAACCTAAATTTCTTATATTTTTCAAACATGTCGAGATCAAGTTGTGAAATCTTGGATATCTCCGGGTAATTCAATGCAAGAAACAATTGAAAGTTTTTGATTACGTTATGATATCTCATAGTAGATGTTGGCCGATGATTAGTATTTGAGTAATCTAAATACAATTCAAACAAGTCTATAATCTCTCCATCAGCAATATTGAATTTAAACTTATTCTTGGCAATTTGTACTTCGGTATCTTTCAGTACTAATTCAGCAAGCTTTTTCGATGGTCCTACTTTTTTTCTAATTCTCTTGCCATTAGAGCGGATATCAATGTAATAATTTTTTCCTCTTTTATAAATCGATCCCAATTTAATCTCCTTACTCTATAGACACTCAATGGTCACAGGTATGTTTTATCTAAATATAATATTTTTGTAATCTGTTGCCAATCAATAATTTAATGTATATAAAATAAATAATAGCGGCGCAGGGATTTGAACCCCGGACACGAGGATTATGATTCCTCTGCTCTAACCAACTGAGCTACGCCGCCATTAAAAGACTAATTTATTTAGAACATTAATATTGTCAAGAACTTATTTGTATATCGACAGTTAATTTGCTGTAAATATGTCTTTATTGCTTATTCCACTAAAACTACTACCATCACCAAAAAATAATCATATATTGCCTATACTATGAACAATGATTGTTTGAAAGGCTTAAATCCCGCCCAACGAGAAGCAGTAAGCCATATTGAGGGACCTCTCTTGGCATTAGCAGGCGCTGGTTCGGGTAAAACAAGAGTAATTACTCACCGCATCGCCCATTTAATTGCTAACCGTATAGTGCGAGCCGATCAGATACTTGGAGTAACTTTTACCAATAAAGCCGCCGGAGAAATGAAGGAAAGAGTAATCAATCTTCTGGGACCTGCCGGTAGATTTGTCTGGCTTTCAACTTTTCACTCATTTTGTGCCCGCCAACTGAGAACTCATGCCGATAAGCTCGGCTTCAAACGCGATTTCACAATTTACGACACTGCTGATAGCAAAGCTCTTATCAAACGTATAATAAAAAACTTGGGTATCCCGGAAAACCAGCCGTCTCCGGCTTCTGCCCTGAATGCCATCTCGCGAGCAAAGGATAAGCTCATATCAGTTAGCGTATTTCAAGAATCGGCCAGCGATTTTATCATCCAAAATACTGCTCGAATATATGATGATTATCAAAAGCAGCTAAAAAAGAATAGCGCCATGGATTTCAATGACCTATTGATGCTTACTGTAAATCTTTTCGATAAATTTCCCGATATTCGGGCATTCTATCAACAAAAATTCCCTTTCCTCTTAGTCGATGAGTATCAGGATACCAATTATGCTCAATACCGCCTGATTAAATTTCTGGCAGGAGAGAGAAAAAATATTTGCGTTGTTGGCGATGACGACCAATCGATTTATGGTTGGCGCGGCGCTGATATCAATAATATCCTTAATTTTGAGTTAGATTATTCCGGCTGCAAAATTGTGAAACTTGAACAAAATTATCGTTCTACAAAAACTATTCTCGACAGCGCTTATCATGTTATTCGTAAAAATATTAACCGCAAATCCAAAAGGCTTTTCACTGATAAGCTTGGCGGCGATAATATCACGTTCATGTTATGCGGCGATGACAGGGATGAAGCTGAAGCGGTTACCGCAAAGATTCAGCTTGGTTTGCGGGATGATAAAAGTCCGTCAGATTTCGCTATTTTATTCAGAACTCATGCCCAGTCGCGTTCTATTGAGGATGCTTTGAGGGATGCAGGTGTTCCTTATGTGATAATTGGCGGAACCAGGTTTTATGAACGAAAAGAAATTAAAGATATTATTGCCTACCTGCGTCTGATGGTAAATCCGGATGATACCGAATCATTATTAAGGATTATTAATGTGCCGAAACGCAAAGTCGGCAAGGTGTCAATTGAAAGATTATTAAAAGCAGCCGAACAAGAAAACATTTCCCCATTTGAACTATTAGCAAAACCAGACTCTGCCGGAATTAAAGGAATTGCCGCTGTTGAGTTGAAAAAGCTTTATCAGATTATTACTAATCTATCAAAAAATATTGATAAAATGCCTCTTGATGAAATAGCTGCTCGTCTTATCGATGATGTGGGCTATCTTAAAATGCTGACTAATGACACGTCGCCGGAAGCTGATGTTCGAGCTGATAATGTTAAAGAATTTCAAAATGCGGTAATATCGTATATTGTAAGGATTAAAGAAGATGACAGCGAAGACCAACAACCATCGCTAAGCGGTTTTTTAGAGGAAATCGCTTTAATCACAGAAACCGATAACCGAGATGAAAACGGGGAGGCGGCAACGCTAATGACGCTTCACGCCGCCAAAGGCTTAGAATTTGATACGGTTTTTATAACCGGCATGGAGCAGGGATTGTTTCCCCTTATAAGAGATTCCCTTAAAGCAGATGATATAGAAGAGGAAAGGCGGTTATGTTATGTTGGGATTACTCGCGCCATGAACAGGCTTTTTCTTACTATGGCCAGTTTCCGCCGCCGTTATGGCAGCATCAATTTTACCTCTCCGTCATGTTTCCTTAACGACATCCCGGAAGAGCTTATCGATGTGGAACGTTTTAATTATTATGAAAGAACGCCGGCTTTAAAATATTCCCCAAAGCAACAGCCTGCAAACTCATATAAAGCGAGAACAAACAAGCTAATTGCCAATAACGATAATAGTGTCAGCACAAACTCTGAAAAACTATCTGATTATGATAAACTGAGGGCTGGCGTAAGAGTATCGCATTTTAAATTTGGGGATGGTATGATTATAAATAAAGAGGGTAAAGACGAGGATACTATCCTGACAATCCGTTTTGGGGCAAGTATTAAAAAAATTATGGTAAAATTCGCTCCATTAGATGTACTGGATAATTGAATAACAATTAGAATACACTATCATTGTTATCTTGTTTTATGTTTCTTTTAATGAGTTGACAGAGGCTGCCTTTTTATCGAGTTCTTCCCGAATAGCCTGACCGATAGTATCGCGCGAATATGGTTTCTTTATATATCGACCCGCCCCAAGCTGCTGCGTTTTGTTAACCCGATCGGTTGCAGAATAACCGCTTGCAATTACAGCCTTTTGTCCGGGGTGCAGTTTAATGATTTCACGATATGTATCCAGACCGTCAAAATCATCTTCCATTATCATATCCAGCAAGATAATATCGACACTATTATTCTTCAAGTACTTAACGGCTTCTCTGCCGCCGCAAACCGACTCGACCCTGTAG
Organism: Candidatus Zixiibacteriota bacterium; assembly: GCA_021159005.1. NCBI lineage: Bacteria > Pseudomonadati > Candidatus Zixiibacteriota > Candidatus Zixiibacteriota bacterium. The sequence continues at coordinate 3,586 of JAGGSN010000163.1, forward strand.
CCTAAGCTGGTAAGAAGTTCCGAGGCTATTATTCTTTGCTCTTCGACGTCGTCAATAACCAATATTGTTTCGCTGCCTTTATAGTTTGATGCAACATTGGATTTTTCTTCAACGCTTTTGTTGCAAACGGGAAAGTAAAGAACAAACTCCGTTCCCTCTCCAACTTTAGAGAAAATATCATAGTAACCGTTATGGTCTTTTACGATTCCATATACTACCGATAATCCAAGACCGCTGCCGCTGGATCCCATCTTCTTTTTTGAGTAATATGGTTCAAAAATTCTACCTATATCATCTTGTTTCACCCCTGTGCCGGTGTCGCGGATTTTCAGAAATATATATTCTCTCTGCTTAATCTTATCGTAGCCGCCCAGAAGTTTTTCAATATGTTTTTGCGATGTTTCTATAGTAATCGTGCCGCCTTCCGGCATAGCTTCAAAGGCATTAACGATAAGATTCATTATTACCTTCGACAGATGAGGGCAAGAGCCGTTTATATTAGCGATGGTATTATCAAGTTTCAGTTTGACGGAAATATCCGAGTGTTCTTCTTTTAGTATTACAAAGCCCGATGAATCAAGATAGGCGTCGATAACATCATTAATATTGAGCGGGGACATCTCAAGACGACCTCTTCTCGCCAGTGTTAAAAGATCCTGTATCACATCTGCTGCTTCCTTAGCAGAATTGCCGATTCTTTGCACCTGTTTTCTTAATGGACTATCCTCGGGAAGTTTTAACAGCATCAACTCGGGATATCCAACCAATGGTCCAAGTATATTGTTCAGATCGTGCGCAACGCCGCCAGCCAATATCCCCAGTGATTCCATTCTCTGAGCTCGTTCAAGTTGTTCCTGAAGTTCAAGCCTGTGCTTTTCCGCCTGTTTGCGTTCGGTAATATCTTTATCCACACCTCGATAGCCTATCAGTTTGCCGTTATCATCCAATATTGGCACGCCGTTTGTCTGAAGGCACACTTTCTCTCCTGTTTTCGTTAGATTCCAATTCTCTAAATCAACAATTGGCTTTTCTTCAGAGACTGTTTTTCTGAAGATTTCACCGATTCGTTTTGCCTCATCGTCAGACATTAAATCAAAAGGAGTTTTTCCAATAAGCTCTTCGGGATCATATCCAAGGAGTTCTTTTACCTGCCCTGAGGCAAAAGTATATTTCCCATTCATGTCAACTTCCCAAATCCAATCAGCCGAGCTTAACGCAACATCATGGAACCTTCTTTCTGATTCTTTCAACTCCTTCTCTGTCCGTTTACGATCGGTGATATCACGAACTATAGCCATGATAACAACCTTACCGCCGATATCGATGTTATTGAGGCTGACTTCCGCATCAAAGGGAGTGCCATCGAGCCTGATATGAGTCCATTCAAAGAATTGGGGTTTACCAATCAAAGCGGCGTTGATTTTTTCCAAAGCCTTTTCTTTCGAATCACGTCCATCAGGTTGTATAGGCGGGGAAAACTCATACGGCTTTTTTTGTAAAATCTCTTCACGGGTACAGGCATAGATTTCTTCGGTTTTTGAATTACATTCAATAAAAGTATCCTTATGCATTAAGAAAATAGAGTCATTTGCAGATTCAAATATGGTTCTGAATTTCTTCTCCGAGTATCTTACATCTTCCTCCGTCTGTTTACGCTTGATAGCATACCGGATAGAACGCTCCAGCATGGATGAATCAATCTGACCCTTAATCAGGTAATCCATTGCCCCCACCTTCATAGCCTCTATATCAACCTCGGAACCGCCCTGACCGGTAAGCAATATCATCGGAGCCAGGCAACCGCTTTCAATAGACTCCTTGATAAGATCAAGTCCGCTGTACGCCCCAAGGCGATAGTCGATAAGATAGACATCATGCTGTCTATGACTGATTATATTAAGAGCTTCTTCATAAGTTGAAACCCAATCCAACTTGTAGGCTGCTTCCTTAGTTTCTGAAAGTAAGCCTTCAGTTATAATATAATCATCTTCGTCGTCATCGACCAACATTACCTTGATGAGGTTGTCATTAACTTTAATAATTCACCTATCTGTTACGGCAGTTCAACAATTTCAAACCAGTATATTTTAAGGGTTTTCATAATTGACACAAGCGATTCAAACGATACCGGCTTGGTGATAAACGAATTCACGCCGAGGTCGTAAGTGCGAAAGATATCCTCTTCAGCTTTCGAGGTAGTCAAAACTACCACCGGGATTCGCCGCAGTTTCGGATCCGATTTTATCTCCTTAAGGGCTTCGCGGCCGTCTTTTTTGGGCATGTTCAGGTCGAGCAGTATCAGCCCCGGCAAAGACCAGTTCTGTGTGCCGGCATATTCCCCTCGATGATAGAGGTAATCCATTAACATTTCGCCGTCTTCTACGATATGAAGATTGTTAGCCAGTCGGTTTTCCTCAAGCGCTTCGGTCGCCATCAGACGGTCATCCGGATCATCATCGGCCAGCAATATCGAGATTGGTTTTCCTTTTGCATTCATCATATATTTCCTGTTAATGTTGCCTTCAAGATAAAACCGCGATATGTATTTTGCCTATACATGTGTTTTTTCAACATGATTACTCTCATTATAATGTTCAACAATTTCAAACCAGTATATTTTAAGGGTTTTCATAATTGACACAAGCGATTCAAACGATACCGGCTTGGTGATAAACGAATTCACGCCGAGGTCGTAAGTGCGAAAGATATCCTCTTCAGCTTTCGAGGTAGTCAAAACTACCACCGGGATTCGCCGCAGTTTCGGATCCGATTTTATCTCCTTAAGGGCTTCGCGGCCGTCTTTTTTGGGCATGTTCAGGTCGAGCAGTATCAGCCCCGGCAAAGACCAGTTCTGTGTGCCGGCATATTCCCCTCGATGATAGAGGTAATCCATTAACATTTCGCCGTCTTCTACGATATGAAGATTGTTAGCCAGTCGGTTTTCCTCAAGCGCTTCGGTCGCCATCAGACGGTCATCCGGATCATCATCGGCCAGCAATATCGAGATTGGTTTTCCTTTTGCATTCATCAATCTTTCCCCTTTTCTATTATTCACTAAAATGTTATATAATAGGTTGTATAAAGCTCGGTTCTCTGCCTTTAAATGCAGCTATTTTTTTTTCTTGAACTTTCTTTTTCGCTTTTTGCTGATTAATTATTTCCTCTTGGATTTCATCATTCATTACAACATCGCGTTGTTTTAAGGGGATAGTTATAATGAACTTTGCTCCTTTTCCCGGTTTGCTTTCTGCCGTGATATCACCGCCATGACGTTCGATAATTTTACGACAGACTGCCAAACCTATACCTGTCCCCTTATATTCGCTTCGGCTATGCAGTCTCTGAAAAACATTAAAAATTTTACTGGAATATTTTTCATCAAAACCTATACCATTATCTTCTACGACAATTTGACAGAATTCTTGAACAAAACTATCTTCTGAAGAATCTTGAGATTGTTTTTCTATAATTTTGCTGTCAACTTTCACAATTGGTGTTATATTCTTTTTATGGAATTTCAGACCATTGCCTATTAAATTTTGCAAAAGCTGGCGCATTTGTATAGGATCCGCATCAATAATTGGCAGCTTGCCCAACTTGACTCTTCCGTTCAAATGATCGATTGTTATCTCTAAATCGGATATTACCTCTTCCGCTATCTTCTGAAGATTGAGAGCAACAAATGGCTGTGCCTTGGAAGCTACTCGAGAGAATGTCAGTAGATCTTCGATTAAAACCTGCATTCGACCGGCTGCGGACTGCATTCGTTGAAGATAGTCGCGCCCCTTTTCGGATATATCATCGCCACATGTTGCTTTTAAACGGTCGCCAAACGCTCGAACCTTTCGGAGTGGTTCTTGAAGGTCATGTGAGGCTACAGAAGCGAACTCTTGCAGTTCACGGTTGCTTTGTTCCAGCTTGGCAGCGAATGTTTTTAAATCTTCCTCAGCCTTTTTGCGTTCGGTGATTTGACTTTGAAGATCATCCAGAACCAGTTCTAATTGATGTCTTGATTCTTCCATATCTTTCATCATATTAAGAAATGCTTTTCGCTGGTCATATATTTCGCTCAATTTCTGATTGAGTTCTTGTTTGGATGTCTCGAGTTCCTGGTTTTTTATTTTTAATTTTTCGGCGTTTAATGTAGCTTCCTGCAAAGATTTACTGTTTTCATCACGCGCTACAAGAAAGTCAATGAGGTCGTCGGTTGCGGCGAAATCATCGAATTTAAAATGAACTAATTCTTCAATGCTTTTTGCGTTTGGTGATGCCAACATTATAAATCCGTCAAAGGTCGATTGCCATTGACCTACTAAAGGAATATTTTGATCATCTCTAAGTAGAAAAAATTCGTGCCTTATTCCAATCTTTGAAGCTACTGATTCCGGAGAATAATTTTCATGGGATTTTTCTGATTTAATTAAATTGGAGATATTCATGCCTACAGCATGTTTAGCCCACGTCAAAATTGCCTCGCTTGCCCAGATTATATCCATATTCTTGTCGGTTGCCAGAATAAATGGCATAACCTGACTAAGATTTTCAGGCGCAATCTTTATATAACTGACGTTATGACTCAAGGAAAAGTAACCTCCATAATGCAGTGGGGTTCTCCTTTATGTACGCAAGCTGTCTCTCGTACCTGAAGCTCCTGGTTGAAAAGAATTCCAACTCCCAGAATCATCCCATGAAGCACAACGCAGAGTCCGCGTTTAGAATGATAATGCATCAACAGCCTGCCGTCAGACAGTTCCTCATATTCAAATTTTGGCGGTATTGCTTTTGCAATGCTCCTGATAGCATGTTCATGTACACGATTCATGTTAATAAGGAATTCCCGCGGCGATGATCCCGCTAACTTGAAAAAGACCGGATATTGATTTTTTAAAACATTCGGGATTAGGAACTTGCCATATTCGATCATTATCGTTTCCGCAGGCAGTCCGGAGACTTTAGAAGCCGCCTTGACCAAAGCCATCGTCGATTCATCGGGATAATCTTGATTGATGGCAAAGAACTGATCTTCACAGGCGGCAAGTGATTTGATTTTTTCCCATGCCTCAGAGCCAAACTTTGTCTCTACCAGTTGCTGAATCCCTTTATTAATAATACCTTTCATTAGTATATCCTTAATATAAGCGTTAACAACTTAATACTTATTTTCCATTCCCAATTTGGCCAGTAATTGGTTGATTTCATTTTTCAGTTCAATCATCTTGAGTTCCCTGCCGACAGCAAGTTTGTTAAATTCTTCGAGTTCTTTCATTTTATCGGCCATTTCCCTCTCATATTTTTTTCTTTCAGTGATATCTATGAAGCTGTCAAGTATATATTTTCGTCCTTCCAGGATTATATAGGTTACTGTCTTGAGTATCGGTACCTCTTCACCTTTAGCAGTTATTAACATTCGCTCTGAATTATATATTTCCTGGCCAAGATCGGTGAATGGACATTTTCCCTTCTCGGCCGGGCAAATATATTTATGACATATATTTCCGATAATCTGTTCGGTAGGAGCGTCTATCATTTTCGCCGCCATAGGATTAACATCTACAATAACGTGGGATTCGGGATCTATAATTACAGTTCCAGTCTGAATTGTATTCAGTATTATCTTTAGACGTTTTTCGCTCTCTCGCAGCGCTTCCTCAGCCTGTTTTTTTTCAACAAGTTCCTGACGCAGTTGTTCGTTGGTTTTTGCAAGTTCCTGTGTTCTCTCATTTATAACGTTTTGTAAGAAAGTATTTGACTCGAACAAAGAAAACGCGTTACCGGTAGAATCGATGCTTCTCTCGATTCGACCCATCAAGGCTGTATTAATTTTATCAAGACTTGCAAGCTTTTCCTCTAACTCAAGTATGTGTTTTTCAAGCTGTTGTACTTGCGGCATAATTAACTCCCGATTACGACTCCGGTAAATGTCTGGTTAACATGAATAGAATTATATTGTTCACCATAGGTGTGGAAACCTACAACATTATGCCGTTTCATAATCTTGCCTACATCGCTTGCCAAATCTTTTTCGATAACTTCAAGTCGGCGCAGGATGCATTCAAAGCCGATAATTAATTGCGGATTGGGAACTTTTTGCGATATATCTGCTAAAGAACTCTCCAGATGGCTAACCAGATCAGAGCTTTTCGAAAGAGTCAGAACCAAGCCTTCATCAATAGCACAGAAAAATGTCAGGCTGCCGTCGTCATTTGTCTTTTGGATGGAGCGGACATAATATTCGCCGCCGATTTTAAGCATCACCGGGTATTTGGAAAATACCATAGGTTCCAGTTCATCGATTTTCAATCCTATAAGCCGCGCATATTCCCATGCAGCCGGTTTACCGTTGATTTCTTTGACCACGCGAAGACTGGGAATCGCCTGTGTGATTACCAGTTTTTTATCGGTTGGCGTAAAATGCTGTATTTTAAAAGTTTCGAAAGGCAAGGATGTGATAATTAATGTAACAGTTGCCATGTTTGAGATAAACTGCCCATCGGAGTAGATACAAGTCTTTTTAAAAGCTATATCATCTCCGGCTGAACCCCCAATCAGCGGAATATTTCCTAAAGCGCTGTAAAGATTTGCAATTACTATTTCCTCCATGACCGAAAGACCATCAATCAGAAATAAACCAAACGCCTTTGCATTAGCGTCTTTTTTCTGCTCTTCTGATAAGTGTTGTTTCACAGATGTGCCAATATCCTGTATCTGCGATGTATTGAGATTGTCAAGCGGATTAATATTATATGTGAGAACTTTTAATTTCTCACTTGTGAGGCTGAATCCGGTAAGGGAACCTTCCCGGTAGCCATCAGGAGTGATTTCACCAGAGGTCGAACAGCCTATCACAGGAACCGTGAAAGCTTGTTTCAGTTCGTTTCCCAGTTTGTCCAGATTGAGCTTTGAGGAGGCAAAAATAACCACAGCTGTCATTTCGGGATGATAGATTTGATTATAGAACTCCTTAACTGCCTGGGCTTCATCAGGCAAACATGAATAACCTCGTTTTACAATTACGCTTGTTTTTGTTTCGGTTGTTATCATGGTTATCTCCTATACAATATGTTTACATAGCAATAATAATCAGCAGTCATGAAACCCAACATGAACAGCAGCGAATCTTGTTAGCGCTGTTTTTAACATTGTGTTAGGTTATTGCAACTTTTACTTTTTAGCATGGCTGCGATTATAATTAATCTCACTTTTAAAAGACTATTAATTGTCTTTAACAATTGGTATAACAGGATTATATTTTTTTAATAGTAATAAACCTGATTAACCAATAGTTATTTACATTTTCGGCTAATATGATGGGCATTTTAATAATTTAAGTAATGATTATCCGGTTATTTTCAAAATCGTTTAATATTTAAACAGATTTTATCAAGCCCAAAACTGAATTTTAGACATCATCAGATAAGCGTTTAGAGAAATAATGAACATTATCAGTGAATTTATATCCAACTTTGCCAAACAAGTTTTTCGAGGGATTATTATAATCCTCAATCAATGCCGCTATAATCATCAAACCTAAACCAAATAAGAACTTCTCGCATTCCTCGATTAATGTTTTTGCCAGCCCTTGCCCGCGATATTCAGGGTCGATAGCCAGACGGTTAATCCAGCCTTTGCGACCATCAGAGGTGCCAACGATTGCCCCGATTAGCTTGCCATTATCGAACATTCCTAAAAAGCAGGTTTCCTCCCTTTTAAATTCGAAAGCCATCAACTCGCGGGAATCCCGTCCCTTTGGTCTGTATGGCAAACCGCTTTTTTGCCAGAGATTCATCAAATCATCATAATCTGGCATTTCAAGTTTTCGGATATTGTATTCCATGTTTCCGCCGGTTTATTTGTTAACCTTTTGAATAATGTGTTTGAACATTAATGTAAAATATATAAATATTGGGCAAATTCAATAGTAAATTTTTAGCATGATAAGATTACCTGATACTGCTTATTAAGTAAACTGTTCCACTACTGTCCGGCCTTTTTTATAGAGTTCTTAAAATAATACGCAAACAATCGAAACTTGCTTATTTCATAACCCATAGAGCAGCGGGATGTTGGGCAACTCCGATAAACATCGGCACTTCATCTTTTATTTTGTTAAATATTTCGAGCTAAG
>JAGGSN010000164.1 GCA_021159005.1 Candidatus Zixiibacteriota bacterium
GTTGAAAGTTTGTAAAGTTAAAAGTTGAAAGTTGAACTTTATAACTTTATAAACTTGATAACTTTTAACTTTCCGACTTATAAACTTGATAACTTTTAACTTTCCGACTTGATAACTTTATAAACTTTAAACTCCCCGACTTGATAACTTTTAACTTTCCGACTTGATAACTTTATAAACTTGATAACTTTTAACTCCCCGACTTTATAACTTTATAAACTTTATAAACTTTAAACTTTCCAACTTTCAACTTTATGAACTTTGAACTAATTTCCATAATTATTCCCGTATATAACGAAGAAAAGAATATTTCTTTGCTTTATGCTGAATTGGTAAAAGCGTGGAAGGAGCTTCGGGATAAATACGATTATGAGATTATTTTTGTGGATGACGGGAGTAAAGACAGTTCCATTAAAGAAATAGAGAAACTGGCGGAGAAAGATGATAAAGTAAAATATCTGCAGTTTTCCCGCAATTTCGGGAAAGAGCTGGCTATTACTGCCGGCCTTCGCGAAGCCAAAGGCAATGCGGCGATTATGATTGACGCCGATCTTCAGCATCCGGCGGAATTAATCCCGCGTTTTATAGAAAAATGGAAAGAAGGAACGGAGGTGGTGGTGGGCGTGAGAAAGAAAAATAAACAAGAAGGATTAATCAAAAAAACAGGTTCGTTTCTGTTTTACAAAATAATCAACGCCATTGCCGAGATAAAGGTAACTCCCAACGCCACGGATTTTAGATTGTTGGACAGGATAGTTATAAATGAATTTAACCGGTTCACCGAAAAGAACAGGATGAGCCGGGCGTTGGTTGACTGGCTGGGATTTAAGCGGGATTATATTTATTTTAACGCTAACGCGAGAATGGACGGCAAAGCGGGATACGGCACTTTGAAACTGATTAAACTGGCTTTGTCGGGTTTTATTTCCTTAAGTCTGGTGCCGTTGAAAATTGCCGGCTATTTGGGGATTATAATTGTCATTTTTTCCGGATCGCTGGGGCTGTTTATTTTTATTGAAAAATATGTTTTAGACGACCCGTGGAATATGAATTTTTCCTATCCGTCAATTCTGGCGGTGATTAATTTGTTTTTGATCGGCGTTGTTCTAAGCTGTCTTGGGCTTGTTGCCCTTTACATCGCCAACATTCACAGGGAAGTGATCAACAGGCCGATGTATATTATAAGAAGTAAAAAGTAGAAAGCTCACAAAGTTAAAAGTTTGTAAAGTTAAAAGTTTGTAAATTAGTTTTATGGAATATTGGCAAATTGCCGGTTGGCTTAACTGTTAAAGATCTGTATTCAGGTACTGAAAAATCAAATACTAGAAATATTAAAATTGCTGAAATGCTTAAGGAAGCTGGATTGATTGAAAAGTATGGAAGCGGAATAAAAAGAGCTGTTAATGAAATAGTTGATTACGGTTTGCCTAAACCAAAAATTTCTGAAATTGCCGGCGGGATAGATGTTGAGATTTCAGGAGAGAAAAAAATAAAAAAGGTCACTGAAAAGGTCACTGAAAAGGTCACTGAAAATCAAAGGATTATACTTAAAGAGATAGCAAAAGATAAGCGGGTTACCAGTTTAAAATTGTCAAAAATAGTTAGAATATCAGATCGAAAAATAAAAGAAAATATTAAGAAATTAAAACAAAAAGGCTTATTGAAAAGAATCGGACCGGATAAAGGCGGGCATTGGGAAGTCAGTTGAAAGTTTATGAAGTTTATAAAGTTGAAAGTTGCCAGCCAGAGGCTGGTCCGCCTTGGGCGGAAAAGTTCATCCTGTTAAATGCGAAGCAATTTTTGAAAAACAAAAATTATTTAAC
>JAGGSN010000165.1 GCA_021159005.1 Candidatus Zixiibacteriota bacterium
TCCGAAAGAATATCATACTTCTACCTAATTTGCAAGCATTAAGTGAACAGTATTGGGGCTAAAATAGTAAATTCCTAATAGCTTTTCTGTGAAGGTTTGGAGTAAGATGAGCATACACCATTGTTGACTGGATATCAGAATGACGTAGGAGTTCCTTCACAACTAATAAAGGTGTTCCCGTTTGAACTAAATGGCTGGCGAATGTAAGACGGCAAACATGGAGTCCAGCATTCTTGATTTTGGCTTGCTTTTCTAACTTACCGAATCTTTTAGATAATTCTTGAGTAGGATTAATTCAATGGTTATTATGAAAATCAGCAAAAACATATTGATCCAAATCAGCTTTTTTATCTTTTGGATAAACTAGTTTTAGTGATTCTAGAAGCTTTGGATTTATTGGTACTGTGCCTGGCTTTTTATTTTTTGGCACAAATTTGCCATGAGCTCTAACGTGAATTAACTCTTGTTTCAAATCAATATCTTTCCATCTTATATAATATAATTCAGAACGTCGCAAGCCAGCATAGATAGCAATATCAAGAAGGAGATCTAAAGGCGGTTCGGCTAATGTTTGTAATGATTCAATTTCCTCAAGAGAAAAATATCTGATTATCTTTGGGGTTTTTAATGGTTTGCAAGATTTTATAGGATTGCCTTTAATGATTTCCCATTCAACTGCTTTGTTTAACATAGATTTAAGCAAAGTCAGAAAATTGTTGTATAACCTTTTATTGTAATCTGACAAAATAAATATTTGAAATTGTTGAATTTTACTCGGAGATATCTCCTCAAGGAATTTTATACCTTCTCGTGCAAAGTATTCCTGTAATTGCTTAAAACGATATTTATCAGATAAATGCGTAGCAGATGATTTTGTGGTTTTGGAAAATTCAGTATATCGCCTGAAAAATTCAGGGATACTATTTTTTTGGAGTTTTTGGGGGGATGGATCATGAATACCTCTTATTATATCAGCTTCAAGTTTTTTTACTGCTGTGCCAGTAGAAACTCGAAACTGTCTGCCTTTAAACCGATAGTTTATATGCCAGTGACCATATATTCTTTTTCGAAATAATGTAGCCATACTTCAAGTTCTTCTAAGTTGTTGCTGTTGAATAGAAATAAGAAAGTAAAGGTGATAACTGATACCCTGCCCTTCTATATGATTTTGCTGTATCATTTCTACTACTCCTTTCCAAATGGTTTATATTCAAAATACTTTAATACGACTTTTTTCTCAGCCTAAAACTCACCGTTTATCATGTAACCCTTCAGCCGCTTCTTTGGCTCGGGATGATTGATAAACTGATCAATTGTTGCTGGAGCTTTACTAAACAGTCGGATAATATCCCGCCTGGTCCAGAAGGCTTCTTGCATCAGCTCATCAGGTGTTTTTCGAAGAGGTCGTGGCATGTTAACATTCCATCTTTCTTATTCCATACCAGAAAGCAAAAACGATCAAATGATAAATTGATAGATCAGGCCAATGCCGAATTAGAAATAATGTATTGATGACAACTAAAAAAAGAAGTTGATAAAACAATCAAATAGTGCTAACTTCTAAACAAGAAAAGTCCAATTCGCGCTGAACCAGGACAGAATTAGTTCAATAATATTCTCAGCTTTCATATTCTCAAGTTTTATAAGTGATGATTTGTTTACTTCAGGTAAGGTCGATGAACCAAAGAAATATACATTATCCACAACTCTGTAAGTATAATTTGTATCGTTTAAAATATAATCGAATACATTCTTTGAAGATAAATCTTTTACCGATGCTGTAACTGTACCTGCTATATTGCCATAAATAAAAATATCCAATCCTAATTTACTTGCTAAATCCTCAATTAATGATCGCAAATCAACATTGGCAACATTCAAACTTACTTTGTTTTTGTCTACATTAATACCGAAAGCGCGTTTGACTTTTCTCTCTTGCGCTGCATAAGATGAAATGTAATAAATGTTTTCATCTCGACGAAGATTAAGATTATTGGCATCTAAAACCGCGATTAAACCCTGCTCAAAATCCGCATCCCTTAAATAACCTGTGATTACCCCCGATGTTCCCTGCTCAAGCACAACATTACAGCCGCAACTGTCAATAATCATATTGATAAACTCATTTAATAGTAAATCCTTAACATTGATTGTCAGTTTGCCATCAACACAATTAACATATGTAGGTATTTCAATAGGAACAGGTTTGGTCTGAAAGAATGATATTATATTGCCTTCTTTGCTGTAAGTCAGATTGTAACGTTCCACAATAAATTGCAAAGCATCAACCAAGAGGACATTCTCCAGATATACCGAACCGATATCGATTATCTCCGGCGATACCCAGAAATTCAAGCCATGAGTTTTAGCCAAAGCAATAAGAATATCCTTAACCTTAACATCCTTGAAATCAATTAACGGAACTTTTATATCCGCATCAATAATAGGTTCTAGTGGAGGTTGAATAAGCGAATCAGCCGCAGATGGCTGAGAAATTTCCTTAGTGAAACCAAAATCACTTGCAAAAAAATAAACTGCCGACCAGAAGTAAAATCAAAAATGACCTTAGAATGGTCAAGATAAACCCCAAATTAAATACATTAAAGTTTCCTAAAACAGAAACTAATAAACAAATATTATACAGGGTTTGTCAAGGTTATTTTGAATATGGAGTTGTTAATAATCAGAATATCTTTGAAATAGAATATGCATAGAAGATATCTTGTCAATTAAAAAATGATAAACAAAAAGCTAATTATAATAAATTTAATATTTTAGGTCATTACTGTCCGGTTAAAATAATGATAATTGAAGAACCGGATCTCTGATTTTTTTCAGCGTATTAGCATTTAGCGACAAGATATCTATTAGCATAGTTCTTGCCATTAACACTTCTTTGATCATGCGGCTCAATTCGGTGATTGAATGAGCAAATTTGGTTTGATATTTTATATAAATCAGAAGCAGATAATAGCACATAGCTACCCAGACTTGCGGCATCACCGCATTCGGCGTTGTGCCTAAGAACGATTTAATCTTTAAGTTCTGTTTGATCCATTTGAAGAACAATTCTATTTGCCAACAAGACTTATAGATATTGGCAATTGTCTTAGCCGCTAAGGTAAAGTTGTTGGTAAAATACTCATAATTCTTGCCTGTTTCCGGGTCGGTGTAGCCAACGATTCGCAATCGATCGGGATAATCTTGTTTAGAATAATGCCCTTTCAACATGACAATATCATCGCGAAAAACATGTTTATTCTTTATCGGTTTATGCTGTCCGGTAATATCATAAGCCATGTTATCCTTAGCTCGAGTAACAAAATAAACACTACGTTTCTCTAAGCTATACAGCCAGTTATAGTCAATGTAAGCTTTGTCGATAGACAGGATGCTGTCCGGCAACAAAGCCAAATCTAATTTCTCCTCATCCCGGGCAACCCGAATATCGTGATGTTTACCGTCGGTCATTACCAAAAAAGACGGCAACGAACCGCTATGATAGTAGAGATAATGAAGTTTTATCGCTCCCTTGCGTTTGCGGAATACTGCCCAGGGGAAGATTGATAAACACAGGTCGATTACAGTAGAATCTAAACTTAACAAAGGATTCTTAAACCTGAACTTGTGCTTAGGGGTAACCAATCGACACTTTTCCAGAAGCTTGTAAAAAAGTCCCTCGAAAATCTCGCAAGAACGGTTGTTCATGGCATCAGATAATGTGCTTCTCTTGATATCTTTGAACCCGATATGATACCATTTGGCTCTATGAGCTTTCAAGGATATCTCAATCTCCCGTAAACTGTCTTTTCCGCCAATCTGGGAAAACAACAATACGATTAACTGTTGCCAGCTTGTAAAATATTTGGTGTAACGATTGCCGTTATATTGCTTTTCCAATTTTTCAAATTCATATCTCGGAAAAAGTCTTAGCAATTCTGTTATAATTGTATTAATTTGTCTCATGGTCTGGTTCTCCTCTGTAATTTTTAAGCTCATGGGGTATATAATCCCATTTATCGAGGATTGCCAGACTGTTTATTTATTTTTTACCGGACACTAATGTTTTTAGGTGGTTAAAAATATTCACATTTTTTCTAACAATTTTCTAACAGCGAACTTCATTTAACTTAACGGAACTCGACGGAACTTAATGCAACTTAACAGAACTAAACGCATAAATATCAACTGATTATAGCTATTTTGTTGAATAATAAAAAGTTAGCTAAAATACCTCTCCTCGAATTCCTACCTCTCCGTTTATTATGCTATAACATTAATCCGCAATTGCTATCATGCTCTTCAAAATATGTAAAATAGAAATTGACAAATAGTGTATTTATATGTATTATAAAACGTTGTGCAGTTGCAATTTCTTTTAAAATAAAAATGTACTTCAATCGAATTAACTTAACGATTAGTAATGAAGAAAAAAAATATGGCGGTTAGCAATCGTCTATGGGCAAATTAATCGCCAACTATAAATTATTTACCGAAAATAAAGCTTAAAAAATCATGGCGAGGGAAATGTCAATGAAATTAGCATTAGCGGGAATTTTCCTGATGCTGACAACAGCATTAGCGGGAGCAGGGGCATCAACATACGAATTCTCATTTGACCAAAATGCTCTTCAAAAAAGCGGCGACCAATACGGCGATTTGCTCAAACTCAAGGGATGCAATATGTCCGGTTTACCCGGCGATCCCTTCATGCCATCGAAATCAGGTCAGCTTGGCGCGCCTTTTGGTTCGCAGATAATCGATATCAAAGTTATCGATGAAAGCTGGGTTTTGCTTGACGGCAATTATGATATTCGCCCGGCGCCAACGCCTGTTCCTTTTTCCTATAGCGGTCCGATGCCAGAGATTGTGCGCAACTCCGAAATCTATTCCTCAGATAAGCCGTATCCAGCGGAAGCGTTTGTGTTCACCGGCGGCGGAAACATGCGCGGCTACGCTATGGGCGGTTTTACGGTTTATCCGTTAAGATATTATCCTCATTCCGGACAAGTGGAATTTCTGCAAAAAATGATTGTTGAGATTGAATATGCATCCGCTCAATCACGGTTTAGTCCGGCGCCGGAATTTGGCGCGGTCGCTTCATTTATGGTAGAAAATCCTGCCGAAATTACTGATATGCCGTCAATACTATCGCCTGTCGACCCTAATGATGTCAAGTACCTTATTATCACATCAAGCAGTTTAGTCTCATCATTTCAGCCCTTAGCCGATTGGTACACTCTATCAGGCTGGCCGGCTGAAATTGTAGCCTACACGTATATACAAAGCAATTATTCCGGCGCCTCAAATCAGCTTAAGGTGAAAGCCTGTATTAAAGATTATGCCGATAATAAAGGGACGATATATGTTCTTCTAGGCGGTGATGACACTATCATTCCGGATCAAAATTGCTGGGGAGCTGTCAATAGCGGCTCAACTACGGATAATACAATTCCTACGGATCTTTTCTATGCCTGCCATGATAATACATTCAACTGGAATTCCGATAGCGACAGCAGAGTAGGTGAATCTGTCGATGGAATCGATCTATATCCCGAAGTGTTTTTATCAAGGGCTCCGGTGCGCACATCCTCGCATGCGGTAAATTTCGTTGATAAGACTCTTGACTATATTAAAAATCATCCCGCATCGGGTTTTAACGACCCCATGCTTTTAAGCGGCGTCGAATTGTGGAACACCTGGAGCAGCCGTTCGGATGCCGATTGGCGATGCGAGAAAATGTGGAACGATTATATCTCGCCAAATTGGTCGGGACACAGCCGAGTCAGGTTTTATGATACCAACACAGATTTCGGCGGATCCGGTCATGATGTTACTGTCTCCAATCTAAGCGCCAAGTTTAACAGCGGTTATCACTACTTCTTTATGGCAACTCACGGCAGCCAGACTGTTTGGGGTATGGAAGGCGGCGGCGGGTTCTATTCGAGCAATGCTTTAGCTTTGACAAACTCGAATGAGCAGGGCGTCATTTATACTATGGCTTGCATTACCAACGCGTTCGATATCGAAGGAGGTTTTACCAGCGACCCCTGTTTATCTGAGGGGTTTATTCGCAATGGCAATGGCGGCGCGGTTGTCTATCAGGGAAGCAGCCGTTATGGCTGGGGCTGGAGCAACCAGTCTGATAATCATGGTCCGTCATTTCAATACGCCGATGAATTCTATACCTATTTATTCAGCGGCGCATCTCATTCACAAGTTCCTTCCGGCTATCCATACAAGATGGGCGCAGTGGCGGCCTCGCATAAGGCGGCTAAAGCATCAATATGCTACAGCGAGGATGACAGCGATGCGGTTATGAGATGGCTAACCTATTCTTTAAACTCCATAGGCGATCCCGGTATTGACCTTTTTACCGAAAGCCCCTCGACAATGAATCCGAGCTATGACAACAGCGTTTCGATTGGCAATTCCAATTTTACAGTGAGTAATTTGCCATCTAATGCCAGAGTATGCTTATGGAAAAACAGCGAGGTCTATAAGGTTGGAACTGAGTCTTCCGGAAGTGTTACCCTGCCTATCAATCCTACCTCAACAGGCGTTATGAAAGTTACGGCAACAGCTCACAATTACTGGCCTGATATAGACAGCGTGAATGTTGTCGATATATCCGGTCCTTATGTTGTTTATGACAGCCATGATATTAATGATGCCTCCGGCAACAACAACGGTTTGATAAACAACGGCGAAAGTATCCTTATGGGCATGCAGTTGATAAATATCGGTCTGGATGACGGCTATAACATTTCTGCCGTTTTATCCTCTAATGATTCATACATTAACATAACCGACAGCACAGAATCATACGGCACAATCCTCGGCAATGACGGCACCGATTATAACGCCGATGCGTTTGCGTTTACTGTCGACAGCAATGTTCCGGATAATCACACTATCTATTTTGATGTAACTGTAACCGGCAATGCGCGCGATGTATGGGAAAGCGATTTTTCAGATACTGCTCATGCGCCGGTTGTGCAATATTACTCTGTAACTGTTGATGATGCTTCCGGCAATAGCAATAACAGATTAGACCCGGATGAAACAGCTAATTTAGTTGTAACTTTGCAGAATAACGGTTCGGCATTGGCAGGCTCGGTTATCGGAACGCTTTCCGAAAGTGATTCACACATAAGCATCAGTGATGATTACGGTGTATATGGCGACATCTCAGCCAGCGGGGGGACTGCTAACAATTCTGCTAATGTTTATACGGTAACTGCTGATAGTTCCTGTCCCAACGGCTGCCAGATGACATTTGGCATCGCCGTAAGCGCCAACAATGGCTATTCAGCAAACCTTAATTTCGATTTGACTATCGGCGGCAAAACCATCATCTATCAGGATGATTTCTCAACCGATCAGGGTTGGTCGGGACTCGGCGGCAATGGCGAATGGACGATTGGACCTGCAACAGGAGGCGTCGGCGACGATGGTTACGGTGGTCCCGATCCCTCGACAGACCATAGCCCAAGCTCGGACAACCAAGTGCTCGGCAATGATTTGGGTTCCGGAACCGGCGGTGATTATAACGCCAGCTTGACTTCAACATACTGGGCAACTTCGCCGATAATCAATTGCGCTGATTATTATAATGTTGATTTCGATTTCTACCGTTGGCTTGGAATCGAAAGCGATAACTACGATAATGTCTATTTGCAGGTGTATAACGGCACGTCATGGATTGCGTTATTTGATAATGGTTCTGCAACGATAGACGAATCATCCTGGAATTTACAGGAACATGATATCTCTTTATATGCCGACCGCAATTCCGCTTTCCAAATCCGTTATGGGATTGGTACAACTGACGGTTCATGGCAGTACTGCGGCTGGAATATCGATGATATAATTATCGATGGTTATTATGACCCGATAAACCCCGACCCGGAAATCTCAATTTCACCATCAGATATTAATGACAGCTTATCGCCGGGACATATTTCATATCATTTACTTACTGTTTATAACTATGGCGTGGGAACGCTTAATGTAACTTTATCCACATCACAGTCATGGCTTGATTTCAACGGCGGACCGTATAATATCGAATATAACGACCATGTAAATATCAATGTTACCTTAGATGCCGATGGCTTAGCTCCCGGTATCCATAATGGCGAGATTGATTTCACTTGCAATGACCCGGTTACACCCAGCGGCAGCATTCCTGTAACGCTGTTCGTTTATAATCCCGAAATAGATGCAGACCCGTTATCGGTTACTGATACGCTTCGGGAAGGCGATATGCACACAAAGTATATTATATTAGAAAATACCGGCGCTGGTGTGCTTGACTATTCGGTTAGTTTTGAAACATATGTTTTGTTTGGTTTGGATAATGGCTTTCAATCAATTGAGAACAACGGAGCAAAATTAAACTCGATAAAAAATGCGAATGAAAATACTAATAAAAATGAAAAGAATATTTTATCTCCGGAAGACGGCCTAACACTTGATATTACCGATAACTGGCTAAATGTTGTGCCGCCAAGCGGCTCATTAAATGCCGGCGAGACTGATACGCTTGAGATAACTTTAGATGCCAGCAGCGAAACGGCGGGAACCTATACAGGCAATATTGCAGTGTCCTCCAATGATTACGATACTCCTGATATCGATATTCCGGTAACGATAGTGGTTACCGAGCTGCCTTACCCGGATCTTGAGCTGCTGCCAACGTCGGTTCATGATACTTTATCTCCGGGCGAACAGACTGTTCGCTATCTAACGATTTATAATCATGGCGATACAACATTATCAATTGAATTTAATACCGCCGAAACATGGCTTGAACTTGCCGACAGTCAGTTCTATGTCGAGCCATCCGACAGCGCTCTATTGGAAATCACCTTGGATGCAGCCGGTTTGTCGTTGGGGCAACATATGGGTGCAATTGACTACATCTCGAATGACCCGGATATACCAGCAAATTATGTTCTCGTTTTCCTATATGTCGGCTTACCCGAGATATCATTTTTACCGGCTTCGGTGTTGGATTCATTGTATATCGACAGCCTGGCTTTGCATGATATTGTAATTTACAATACTGGCGGAATAATGCTTAATGTTGATTTCACCTCTGCTGAGTCATGGCTGGAATTCAATGGCGGTCCATACAACATCGATGCCCAAGACAGCGCAATTCTGGCGCTAACGATTAACGCCTCAAGCTTATCTGCCGGCGATTATATCGGATATGTCGATTTCACATCCAACGACCCGAATACGCCATCGGGGAATATAGCTGCAAATCTGCATGTTTATAATCCTGATGTATACGCCTATCCTGCTTCTATAAGCGATACGCTCTTAACGGGAGAATCAATAACACGCTACATATATCTTGAAAACATGGGAGATGGGATGCTTGTGTATTCCGCATATTCGGAAACTTTCAGTTTGGTTAGCGGTAATGGTATTGAAAAGCAGGCAAACGCAGATGCTTCAATCATGAACGTTCCTGTAAATCAAAATAGAAAAACAAGCAAGAATTTAGATGGCTCCGGCAATGATATTGCTCTTGATATCACTGATGAGTGGCTGAGTGTACTGCCGGCCGGCGGGTCAATTCTCGCCGGAGAAATCGATACGCTCGAAGTTATGCTTGATGCATCAAGCGAAATACCCGGAACTTATTCAGGACAGGCTGCAATTACCTCGAATGATTACGATACTCCTATCGTAAATATCCCCGTATCGCTGGTTGTCGAGGATGCGACGATTCCTAACATTGAACTGAATACAGACGCTATCTACGACACGGTATTGGTTAGCTCATTTACTGATTTCGAGCTGATTATATCAAATATCGGGACTGCCGATCTTGATTTTAATCTTGATGATGATCAACCATGGATTTTTGCAATTCCGGAAGCAGGAAATGTTCCGGCATCCCAAGCAGATACGGTAATTATTAGATTAGATGCATTATTATTAGCCGAGGGGAATTATTCGAGCGCTATCACTGTTAATTCTAATGATCCTTTCGATTCGCAGATTATTCTGCCGATTGAATTAAATGTCATAGGTATTCCCGAAATTGAATTGAGCGCGTATTCATTTAGCGCCGCGGTTATGCCGGGCAGTACTCAGGTTAGAGAGTTGATTATCACCAATAACGGTTCCGGCGCTTTAGAATACAGCCTGTTTGATGACCAGAGTTGGTTAACGGAATACCCGGATACCGGCTCTATTGCATCTGAGGGCGCGCCGGATACGGCTGCTATTATTTTCGATGCGCTTTTACTTGAACAAGGTTCATATTATGGTCAGTTAACTGTGATTTCCAACGAGCCGGTTGATTCGATTATAAATATCGATATTACGCTGCATGTAACCGGCGATGGTTTAGCTTACCTTCCCGGCGATATCAACATGTATAATGGAATCTGGCCGCCGGCGGTTCTTGGCGCAGATGCCATCTATTTAGTGAACTATTTCCGGGGCGTCGAAACCAGTCCGGCATGTTTTCTAAATGGCTTCTGGGCATCGGCGGATGCTAATGGTGATTGTGCTGTAATTGGTAGTGATGTTACCAGGCTTGTAAACTATTTCAAAGGAAACGGTATTATTGAATACTGCCCCGAGCAGGTGCCTATGTGGCTGACAACCGATGACCTTCCTGCGGAAGCGCCGCCTAATTGGCCGGAATGCGAATCGGCAGTGTTGTTTAATGATGGAAAATAAAGCCTGATTGCGCGGTTGGATAATTAATATCTTCTTGTGTGTCTACTATTTAGACGGATCGTAGTGAAATAGGGCATCCGCCGCTGAGGACGTGACCTGCCTATCTTCTTAGCAAGCAAAATGTGTCAGTTTATCCGCCTTAGGCGGACTACGAACTGACACAACATAAATATCTTTTCACTACTGTCCGGCCTTTTTTATAGAGTTCTTAAAATAATACCCAACAATC
>JAGGSN010000166.1 GCA_021159005.1 Candidatus Zixiibacteriota bacterium
CTCTGGATTCCCAATCAAGTTGGGAATGACGCGGACGGTGTTGGGAATGACGCGGGCAGTGTTGGGAATGACGCGGGCAGTGTGAGAATGACGCGGGCAGTGTGAGAATGACATCACTATAGCATTCACTTAAGGCGGACAAAAGGCCGGACAGTAGTGACATTATATGATTATGCAATCTAACCCGAATAATTCACAAATTTATTTTTAGCTTCACAAAAAGGCCTCCAAGTCTTAGAATAATAATATGTTAACAACTAAAACAAGGAGGTTTAAAATTGACAGAGTGTAATCAATCATCATTTTCGTATTTCGTCAAGAAAAATCTTACAGCTGATTTCAAAGGCGGCGAGATTTCCTCCGATTCGGGTTTACTGTTACTGCGTCAGTTGGATCAGGAGTTGGGTTTGACCAAGGGTTTGGGCGATTGTATCGATGATGAACGCCATCAGAGTTATACCAAACAACCTATTTTAGATTTAATTCGTCAACGGACGTATCAGATTATGGCTGGCTATGAGGATGCCAATGATGCTGATGAACTCAGGCATGATCCCATTTTAAAAAGTGTAACAGGACGACTTTTGTCGGATGAACCGTTAGCTTCCCAGCCGACTATTTCCCGGTTTGAGAACGGGGTAACATTCAAAGAAATTTTCAAGCTTTTAGACTATCTGCTTGACTTTTATATTTCGAATAAATCAAAAGATACGGTTGTCGGTTCTTCGCCTTTGAAAATTATTATTGATGCTGATTCAACGGATGCTCCTGTTTGCGGTAATCAGCAATTATCACTTTTTCATGGTTATTATGGAAATTATATTTACCATCCTTTGTTGATTTATGATGGTGATACAGGTGAGTTGATAACGGCAGTCTTGAGACCAGACAATGCTCATGCCAGTCGCAGGATAGTGGCAATATTAAGGCGGATTATCAAAAAGTTAAAAGAGGCTTTTAAAGATGTTGAAATAACATTCCGTGCTGATGGCGGTTTTGCTATTCCGGATTTGTATGAATTTTGTGAGTCTGAGAGCATAGACTACATAATTGGTTTTATTACCAACAACAGAGTACTTGCTTGCGGAGAGAAGTTGAGAGATACTGCCAAAGAGAAGTATTGCGAAACCCAGACCAAGCAGCGTCTTTTTGATGATTTTGATTATCAGGCTAATTCATGGGACATGCCTCTCCGGATAATTATAAAAGCGGAGCATAATGACAAAGGTTCTAATCATCGCTTTGTGGCAACTAACATGACTGGTACTCCGGAAAGGCTGTATGATTTTTACGCTTTAAGAGGCGACTGCGAGAATAGAATCAAAGAATTTAAAGAACGATTTAAAGGCTGGCCGGTTAAGCTGTCATCGTTTTGCAGCTAATCAGTTCCGTTTGGTTATGCATGCTATTGGTTATGTTCTGATAACAGCGCTGAAGAAGTATCTCAAAGGGACAATTCTGGAGAATGCTCAAGTATCGACAATCCGCTGCAAGCTTATCAAGATTGGCGCCAGAGTGGTTCAAAGTTGCCGCAGATTCTGGGTACATCTCGCCAGCGGCTACCCGTTGAAAAAACTGGGAAACTCTTGATAAATATAGCTTGTAAAAGGACAAGTATTCAGTTACTTTGTGTGTGAAAGCAAAGCAACATAATAATGCAGTGCTTAAGTTTTTTTCTCACTGAGCAAGGAGAATCTGTTGCTATTAATAGTTTTTCAACAGCCTAGCATAATACTATCCTCCAAAAAGTAAACTTGTAGCGTTAGTAAAGATGAACTCATTGCTTGATCTTTTAGCGCTCTTTTTGGCCTCTTTGGTGGCAGCGGCAGTTTCAGGGGCCGCAGGCTTTGGAGGCGCGCTCCTTTTGCTCCCGCTTCTTGCGGCCACCGTTGGCACTACACAAGCTGTCCCGCTGTTGACTATTGCCCAGTTCATCGGCAATGTTTCTCGTGCCGGTTTTGGGTTTTCGCAGATACACTGGAAACCGATCGGGTTTTTTCTAATTGGGGCGGTTCCGTGCAGTGTTTTGGGAGCCTTTTTTTTCGTCCAGCTGCCAAAAGATTTGGTCATGCGCCTGATTGGTCTTGCCATTATAATCTTCGTCGCGCTGAAGTACTTCGGTTTACTGAAGATCAAGCCAGGTTCCGTATTTTTGATCGCAGGTGGAGGAATAGTTGGCTTTCTATCCGGGCTGGTAGGAAGTGCAGGGCCTCTCGGAGCTGGTATTTTTCTCTCCCTGGGCCTTCCTCCAGCTGCCTATATAGCCAGCGAAGCCACTACAGCTCTTGTTATGCATGGTGTGAAGACCTTCGTTTATCAGAGATATATAGTGCTTGATAATGAGTTTTGGTTTCTGGCTGTTCTGATGGGATGCGCAATGATTATAGGAACCTGGTCAGCCAAACGCGCCATCAAACGAATCCCGCAGGCGAAATTTCAACGATTCGCGGCTATCTTGCTAATCGTTATTGCGGGCTACATGGTCATTCATGGGTAGACGAGTCATGGTAACTTTCATGGTTCGCTCTTGGTTGGCGATGCGATCAACTCCCCAGTGCTTCAATAAAAGGCATTACAAAACATGCACATCCCCAAGGACGATAATAGTCAAGTTCACCTTTGACAGGTCGCTTTGCTCCGTTGGTCTCAATACCGCTCATCATATAAATTGGGTCTCCAACATGCCAGGTGACTGTTTTTCTACATGCAGGTGGTTCAGAAAAAGAATGATTTCGTTACGTAAAGATTTCCAGGCAGCAATTACCATATCGAGGAAAAGATATAGTAATCATTCTAATGGTCGGTTTATGTTATACTTATTATGTAAATTGCCGAAATATCTATTATAAACAATATGAAAGGAGATTTTATACAGATGAAATATATAGTTTATTTCTTACTGTGTTTCAGTGTACTCATGATAAGCTGCGATAGCGGCAGCACCGATTCAACCGATGAAAACACTCCTCCGGCGGAACCATCCTCACCCTCACCACCAACAGGGGCAATTGACCAGGCAATAACCGTACAATTCGCCTGGAGTTGTTCTGACCCTGATGGCGATAATGTTAATTACAGCATTGCTTTGGAAACTGATTCCGCATCAATTGGTAGTAATTATTTCGTTTCCGGATATTACGATACGGTTTATAACTATTCGACTCAACTTGATTACGGTACAACCTATTATTGGCAGATTAAAGCGTTAGACGACCATAACAATCAAACTCTGGGGCCGGTATGGAATTTTACAATCAGGAGTTTTGACAGCACCGTCGTAGCTTTCGCGGACACAAATCTCAAAAAAGTAGTTGCCAACCATATAGATGGCCGCAGCTTTTACGACACAATCTATGTTACGGACGTTGACACGATTACAGACTTACGCGTCGATAGTTATTATGAGGTACACAGCTTAGGCGGACTGGAACACTTTGAATCGCTTCGGGATTTCAGGATATGCGATAACAACATCACAGAAATCTCACCTCTTGATAGCTTATTTAATCTGGAAACACTTTATATCTCCGCTAATGAAATAACTGACATATCTGTTTTATCCGATCTTACAAATCTCACTTACCTTGACATTGGCAATAATCAAATTTCAGATATTTCTTACCTGTCAAATCTGGTAAATCTGACATATCTTGATTTTGCTAATAATAGTGTTGCCAGTATTGATGCTGTCGAGGAAATGCTTCAATTAACAACGTTGAGCGGTTCAAATAATCAAATTACAATTATTGATGCTGTAGATGATTTAACCCTTCTAACCAACCTTTTTCTTCATGAAAACCAGATAAGCGACATGTCTCCGGTCCAAAATCTAAGCAATTTATCGATATTATCTCTAAATAGTAATCAGATAACGGATGTGCCGTCATTAGCCAATTTAACAAATTTAGCCAATATTAGTATCTACAACAATTCCATAACCAATATCTCAGGACTCTCAACTCTTACATATCTAACCAATTTGAACCTTGAGAGCAACCAGATTTCCTCTATTTCCGCGCTTGGAGATTTTACCAATTTAAAGACTCTTGACTTAAGCTATAACCAAGTGACAGACCTAACACCGCTGGAGAATTTAACAAGTTTAGAGACTCTTTATTTAAGCTATAACCAAGTGATAGACCTAACACCGCTGGAGAATTTAACAAGTTTAACACAACTCTTTGCGGATAATAATCTGCTTACCAATCTCGATGGTATGGAAAATCTTGATAGTCTGGAAATGGCTGACTTGTTTGACAATCAACTTACAGACATCTCCGGTGTTGCGAATCTGACAGGGTTGGTTTACCTGGCTTTGCAGCGCAACGATATTGTGAATATATCGCCTTTGGCAAACCTGACAGGGTTAAGTTATTTATCATTAGCTCGAAACGACATAATTGATATATCAACACTCCAGAGTTTAACAGGATTAATGACTTTATACCTCGTGACTAACGAGATTACTAATATCCTGTCTCTGGTCAATAACACCGGTCTTGGAACTGGCGATGAGGTGAATCTGATTCAAAATCCGCTGGATAGTATTTCGATAGATACCTATATCCCGCAACTTGAAGCGCGCGGTGTGATAGTGTCATATTAAAAACCGCAGTAAATTTCACTCACACTTGACCGACTAAGGATTTAATGTTGAGTTACACCAAATGGATTCGGAAAAAACCCGTCCTGCTATAATTTTAAGATAGTTGTGTAGTCCTGATTAGCTAAACAGGCTTGATATTATGCCGCCTATAGGTGTCTTTTGATGCATTAAAGTTTGTGAATAGTTCGGGTTGGTCTGATGTTTATTTTCGCGCTAACTTATTGAATATTATATTGCCGCCATATTAAAAGGCTTGCGATTATTCTTACTCCCTGGTTTTAAAATGCGCTAAGGCACCAATAGCCAATACCAGCGATAAAATGACATGTGTCCAAGCCAAGGCATGCGCACTTTCTGGCAGATAACCAAATGTTATACCAAAAAGATAGTATAGCACACCGATGATTGCTATTATCAACAACATCGATATGCGAGTAATCGAGTTCTTGGATAGATAATAGCTCATATATATTAAATAACCAAGAGCGAAAAAGAAAGGAATTTCGGAATTAATCTCAACACCAATCGTGCCGATATTAACAGCTAAGAAAAGCATCACAATGCTGTTAAACCCCATCCAGAATTTGAATCTAAATAACGCCATCTCCATTAAGTATATTATAAAATTTATTATATTATGGCAAGTAAATTTGTTGATAAAGTATTTCTCTTGTTTCAATTTTAATGGTTCCTTGACAATAATATCTTTTCTGTGTGTCTTTCAAACCGAGAGAAGATCACCGCATCAGAGCTAACAGACAAGAAGCATATAAACATGTATATATTTGCATATTTTGTGCAAATATATACATATACAGGATAGATAACCCCAGTTTGCAATATTAAGTTATCCTCAGTTATATTATGATGTTAACTTACATCCTCTTTTTAACTTATTGATATTGTTAGTTTATAATCTTTACCTTGCTCATTTCGTTCATATTTGGAACAAAATTCAACTAACCTTTGATTATTATTCAAGTTATGGCAAAGTATTTGCTGATTAGTAAGTTGCTTACGGTTATCAGCGTAGGATGAAAGTGAGGGAGATTTGAATGTATTTAGAAACTATGCTGTTAAATTCTATAGGTAATCTAAATAAACACTTCAGTTATTATTATCCGAAAAAGAAGCGAGTCTGATATTAATTTTTTTAACCATGAAGCCAGCATTATCACTTTTCAACGGAGGGATATTTGAGAATAGCGCTATTGTTTGCTTGTGTTATTTTGTTATTTAGTATTGTTTCATTGCCAGCCGCAATAATCCGCGTTACTGATGATTCATTATCGATTCAAGAAGCTATTGATTCATCCTCTGATGGCGATACGGTGCTGGCTGCTGATGGCCGCTACTATGAGAGAATCACTTTCGATGGCAAGAATATAATTGTCTCCAGCGAATTTATCATCGATGGCGATACCATGCATATATGCAGCACTATTATCGATGGCGATACTTCAATTACTCCAATAGTTGCTGATACCGGAAGTGTAGTAAGATTTGTTAATGGTGAGGATTCTACAGCCGCATTAATTGGATTTACGGTTCAGAATGGTATCGGCATTTCAGGTTATGGCGGAGGCATTTATATTCTTGATAGTTCTCCCGAAATAATAAGCTGTAGGATTACCGACAACTCAGCATCAATTAAGGGCGGCGGAATCTGGTCAAATGCCGCTCCGTATATTTTCAAGTGCAGCATATTCGGCAATGACGATGGCGGAGGTTTACAATTCGGACGTGTTTATCCCAGTCTCTGTCATGTCATAGTAGATAGTTGTTTGGTAAGTGATAATATAGGCGTAGGAATAAATTATTATGTTTCGGCTTACTTACAATCAAACCCTGCTACTATTTTAAACGTTACGGTTGAAAATAATACAGGTGATGGCATTCTTTGCGCAGGACCATACAGCGATGAAAACACTATCTCCGGTTGTATTATTCGAAACAATGGCGGAAACGGTATCGACCTTGGATTGCCGGAGTTGGGTGAAGAACCGCCTGTCAATGTTGAAGACCGTTCGCCGAGCAATATTCTAAATTGTGTAATCGAGGGCAATGAAGGGCGAGGAATAGCAGCTCTTCATGGCTCGTTTATAATATCGCTGACAATTGACAGCTGCTTAATTGCAGACAACACTGGCGGGGGAATATATTTTTATGGTTATGAAGGCGGATACGGTTTCACAATGTCCAATACCGAGATTAGCGGCAATTCTGCCGCATTGGGAGGTGGAATATATTACTGTTCCGGCTATTTAGGCAATATTACTAATTGCCTTTTCTATAATAATTCCGCTCAAAAAGGCGGTGTAATCTACTCCACCTGCAATATGATGTTGGATGATAGGGCGGAGGGATCATTTTCTAATTGCACATTTTCTCATAACCATGCCGATACCGGTTCAGCATTTTATTTTAACTATTCTTACAGCGGCACAATAGGATTTAATAATTGCATAATTGCCTTTAATGAACCCGGCGAGGCGGTTTACTCATTAGGCTGGTCAGGTAGTATTCCCGTTTTCTCCTGCACCGATATATTCGGCAATAAAGGCGGCGACTGGACTGGATATATCGCTGACCAAGCCGATTCTAACGACAATTTCTCGCAAGACCCGGCTTTCTGTGATACTGCTAATAACGATTTTCATATATCTCACTTATCACCCTGCGCCCCGGACAACAATGACTGTGAAGCTTTAATAGGCGCGCTAAGCATTGGTTGTTCGGGGCTTAATAATTTCAGCTTAATCGGCCCGCCTGAGGATTCTATACTTGTCAATGTTCCCTATCAGTTTGTCTGGCAATCAACCATGGATATCGATTCGGGTTATGCTGCAACATATATTGTTTTTATCGATGACGATTCCTTGCTTGGCTCGCCCATATTTTCAGAAATTATCTCAGATACCATCTATACTTTATCCGATACGCTTATTCGCTCGACCCGATACTATTGGCGCGTACAGGCTGATAACGATTATGCCGCTCCGATATTCAGCGATGAAACCAGGAGCTTCTATATCAATGGTTATCCAATTGAACCCGTTATAATTGCTCCGGAAAATAATGCAAATGCAGATACATCAATTTATCTGACATGGCTTGTAAGTATAGACCCTGATAGTTTTGATGCCGTATCGTATGCTGTTCAGATTGATGATGATTCGCTATTCAATACGCCGGAAATAAATCAATCTGGTCTAACATCCGATATGCTATTAGAAGATGCTTTCGCCATAATGCTTGGCGATTTAGAGGATATCGAAAATCTTATAGCAGATACTCGATACTATTGGCGAGTAAGGGCTGATGACAGCTATGGTCTATCTTCAAATTGGCCGGATAGCCTGTTTTATTTTATCTACCTTAATCAGAATCATGCGCCCAACCCGCCTGTCTCCGGTTTCTCGCCTGCCGATGATGAAGAGGTAATATCCCTCATGCCCACTATAACCTGGGATGACGCTATCGACCCGGACCCCGATGATAACAGCGATGTCTTGCGATATGTTTTCAATTTGATAGAGGATACCAGCTGCGGCAGCTATCAATATTGGGATACGACCGCTCAGGGAATCAATCAAGTTGTCGTTCCCGATACCCTTGATGATAATGCTTATTTCTATTATACCGTAAAAACTATCGATGACGATGGTCTGGAATCAGATTGGAGCGCTGTTCAGAATTTCTGGACAAATCATTTCAACTACCCGCCGGAACCGTTTTCTTTGATATATCCGGAAACCGAAACCAGATGGGTTGATTATTATACCCTGTTCAGATGGGGCAATACGTTTGATTATGACCCTAACGCAAGCTTTGATTTCACTCTGCAGTATTCTACCGACAGCCTTTTCAATAATGTCAAAAAATACGAATGTATTACAGATACAATGATTATCATCTCTACTGATTCATTAACATTAACAGGACAAACGTTTTACTGGCAAGTTTTAGCTATTGATGACGACAGCTTGATTACTTATGGCGGTATCCCCGAAAGCGAATACCGCAAGCTGGTTATACATCCCCCCGGCGATGCCAACTGCGATGGCATATTAATGGGTTCTGATGTGATTTTCTTAGTTAACTTCTTCAGAGGGGAAGGACAGGAGTCAATGCCGTTTTTAGCCGGCGATGCCAATGCCGATTGCCAGTTGCTTGGCAGTGATGTTACTTTTCTTGTGCAGTATTTTACAAATAGCGGTCCTGCGCCGATTAGGGGAGATTGCGAACAGATAGAAGTATTGACAGAAGAGCGGAGATTGCCAGCTAAAAGCGCGGGGGATTGAAAAGGACAATACAGATTCTATCGGGATTTGTTGCATTTATTCATTCGCAGGTCGGATTCCGAGTGAGCGAAGCGAATAAGCGGACGAGGTCATTTATTTAACCCGACACCTATCGTATAAACCCTGATTTTGCGGTCCTGCCCGCCGGCAGGCAGAAGCTGTCAGCATGACCAATCTCTGGATTCCCAATCAAGTTGGGAATGACGCGGGCAGTGTGGGAATGACATCATTATAGCATCCGCCTAAGGCGGACAAAAGGCCGGACAGTAGTGAAACAATATCAAAAACTTATTGAGAATACAGAGTGTTTTTTATGCTGTCGGAGGTTGCCTTGTGCTGTCGGAGATTACTTCCGACAGTTCTGGTAGAAGAGTCCGCCTATGGCGGATTAAAATTTACGAATAATGCAGAATAGAAGTAATTATCATTCACAACACTGCTATCAATCTCTTTCACTTTGTATATGAATAGTGGTTGATTTCATTAAAAAGTGAAAAAAGTGTGTATGCAATACACACCTACTCGATGCGGTATATTAAATTAGATTTATTGATAGAAAACCAACGGCAAAATCCGGGATAAGAATATACCACTCAATAGGTAAAGTAACATTGTCATTCCCGTAAAAACCGGAATCTAAACCTTCTCGTCGCAGGCGGGGCTGTTTGCTAACTCAAAGTCAGATAACAAAGAATAAGTGTTTTTGCAAATCAATCATGGATTCCTCGCCGCTACGGGGAGGAAGAAACTCCGATGAAAATAACTTGTTGACAATAATGTTATTATGTTATTAATTAAAATGGTTAAGGTATTAAGAGATAGCATAGTAAATGTTGCGCGGATATTTTTTTAACGGCGGCTTTTATGGAACATGACGATAAAAAGAAAAACAACAACAAACCTGATGATAAATATGAGATTATAAATATCAATGAAGCTGCTTTCGCTGCTATTCAAAACACCGTTCAACAATTACAGATTGAAAATGAAAAGCTGAAAGCGGAAAATCAGAAGCTTTGCAGGTCTGGGTCGGGGCAATTTACTGAATATATGAGCGGTATATTCGAAAACGCTTCTTTCGGCATGTATCGGACTACTCCGGATGGCCGGATTCTTATAGCAAATAATGCTATTGCTAAAATGCTCGGCTATTTATCTGTGGATGAACTTTTAGGGCGAAATCTCGAAAAGGGTGGATATGAGCCGGGATATTCACGAGTTGATTTCATAAATCGTATCGAAAAAAACGGTCAGTTAAGCGGCCTTATTTCTGCCTGGACAAAACGTGATGGCTCTATCATATATGTTCGTGAAGACTGCCGAACGATTCGCGATAAAAACGGTAAAACTTTATATTATGATGGCATTGTTGAGAATATAACCGCATACCGAAAAGCGGCTATAGCACTTTGTCAATCCGAGAATAAGTATAGAACCTTGGTTGAAACTGCCGACCATGCGATAATACTGACCAATCTTAAAGGCAACCATCTATTCCGTAATAAAGCTTACTATATAAATTTTGGCTACAATGTCGGCGATAATATGGGCATTAATGAACTATCTATAGTTCATCCTAATGATGCGGCAATATTAAAAAATAAACTGACTGAAACACTTAGAAATAGAAAATCTGTCTGCGAATACCGGGTAAAACATAAAGAAGGCCACTGGATATACTGCCATGCCAGTTCTGTTGTGATATATGATAATAACAACAAACCGGAAATGATTTTAAAGATTATTGAAGATATAACCGAACGCAAGAGAACCGAAACAACTCTGCGGGTTTTGTCTTTGCGAAATGAAGCAATCTTAGCCGCTGTTCCCGATATTATTGCGGAAATTGGCGCTAACAAGAAATATGCCTGGGTTAATCAGGCGGGGTATGATTTTTTTGGGGATGATGTTATTGGCAAAGAAACCAGCTATTATTTCGAGGGGGAGCAAAAAACACATAATGCTGCTCAACCGCTTTTCAATGGCTATGAAAACGTAATCTATATTGAAAGCTGGCAAAGGCGCAGGGACGGCGAAAAGCGCTTGCTTGCCTGGTGGTGTCAAGTTCTTAAAGATGTTGATGGCAATGTTACCGGCACTCTTTCAACAGCCCGCGATATTACCGAGCAGAAAAAAGCCGAGGAAGCTTTGCGATTATCTGAAAAAAAATATCGTCAGGTAGTTGAGCATGCCACCGAGCTAATTTTTACGACCGATATTAACGGCAATTTTCTTTTTGCCAACTCCGTAGTACAACATATTTCGGGATACTCAATAAAAGAACTAAGACAAATGAACTATCTTGACTTAATATTGCCTGAGTATAGAAGAAGCTCGCAAATTCATTTTATGAAGCAGTATTTAAAGCGCGAAACGACAAGCTATTTAGAGTATCCATTTCAGACTAAAGATAATAAGACACTCTGGTTTGCCCAAAATACCGCGCTTAACGTTGAGAACGATAAAATTATCGGTTTTCATGCAGTGGCTCGCGATATAACCGAACGCAAAGCGGCAGAGGAGGCGCTTCGGGAAGCGGAAGAGCGATTTAGAACTATTGTTGAGACAGCTCCATGTTTTTTGGCTATCACTGATAAAAAAGGTAAAAACATATATGTCAGCCCTAATTGTGAAAAGATTACAGGCTACACCCAAGAAGAGTTGAAAAAAAACCAGACATGGATGGTGCATGAGAACGATAATGAAAAAGCAAGGAAACTCTATGAGTGCACTTTCCGCGAGGGGAAATGTGAAAAGGATTTTGAATATAAAGCGGTAAAAAAGAACGGTGAAATATGGTATGCCTCAAGCTCTTGGGAGCCGCTTAAAGATAACGATGGGAAATTTAAAGGCATTGTTTTCCAAACGATTGATATTACCAAACTCAAGCGAGCCAAGGAAGCGCTTCGGGAAACGCGCGATTACCTTGAGAATTTGATTAATTATGCCAATGCCCCGATTATTGTCTGGGATTCGGAATTACGTATAACCAGATTTAATCATGCTTTCGAACAGCTTACAGGCCGTAATGCGGGCGAAATGATAGAGTCTCAACTGGGTATATTATTTCCGATACAACAGCGGGAAAAGTCGATGGCTTTAATCAGGCGCACTATTTCCGGCGAAAGATGGAATGAAGTTGAAATCCCCATAATGCATACAGATGGTTCGGTGCGGATTGTATCCTGGAGTTCGGC
Organism: Candidatus Zixiibacteriota bacterium; assembly: GCA_021159005.1. Taxonomy (NCBI): domain Bacteria; kingdom Pseudomonadati; phylum Candidatus Zixiibacteriota; species Candidatus Zixiibacteriota bacterium. Next base: position 12,108 of record JAGGSN010000166.1, read on the forward strand.
GACTTTATTTACCTCAGACGGCAGTAATCCAATTGCCGTAATAGCGCATGGCCAGGATATCACCGAGCATAAAAAAGCGGAGGAAGCGCTTAAGCAATCCGAGGAAAAATACCGCACTCTGATTGAGAACATTCAAGACGGTGTTTTTGTTATCCAAAATCGAAAACTTATGTTTGCAAATGAGGCATTTGCTAATGTATCAGGTTTTTCCTTAGATGAGATTATAGGCAAAGATTTTAAGGATTTTATCGCCCCCGATGATCTGGATTTGTTAGAAAAGGCATATTTACAATTGATGTCTGATGAAAATATACCGGCAGAATTTGAATTCCGCGTCATACAAAAAAATAAAAACGCCTATAATCACGTCAATATGACCGCCGGTCTTTTCAATTACCAAGGCAAGACAGCGGCATTAGGCACACTCAAAGACATTACCGCCCGCAAACTGGCGGAGGATAAGGTTAAACAATCACTCGCTGAGAAAGAAATCCTTCTTAAAGAAATACACCATCGAGTAAAAAATAATCTTCAAGTTATTTCCAGTTTGCTTGAATTGCAGTCGGAACATGTTACAGATAATAAAACTCTTGAAATACTTAAAGTAAGCCAAAACCGCATCAGGGCAATGGGGCTGATTCATGAAAGCTTATATCATTCTTCCGATTTGTCCCAAATTAATTTTACCGGCTATATTGAAAATCTCTTGGAAAATTTATGTAATTCATTTGGCATCAATATTGAAGCTATTAAAATAAGTATCAATGTAGGGGATATTCAATTTTCTATTAGCAAAGCAATTTCATGCGGGTTGATTATCAATGAGCTTGTTACAAATTCATTAAAATACGCTTTTAAAGATGGCGAGGAAGGCGAAATTGCAATTAGTTTATATTCTGATGACGGACATTATACTATGATAATCAGCGATACCGGCGCTTGTTTTCCTGAAAATTTTGATTTTGCAAACACAGAAACGCTCGGGCTGCAGCTGGTTAATTTATTAGCAAAACAGCTTAAGGGAACCATTGAATTAAACAGAGAAAACAAAACGGAGTTTATTATATCATTTGCTTGAAAATGCAAATATTATATATTATTGCATTAATCATTTTGGGCGGTTCTCAACTGATATTAAGAAAGGAGGGAAGTGATGACATCAGAAACATATATACTTGTTGTTGAAGATGAGCCGATAGTTGCAAAAAATATTCAAAGCAGATTACAAAAGCTTGGTTATAAGGCGCCGACAATAGCCCTGTCGGGAGAAGAGGCAGTACAAAAAGCTGCCAAGTTTCGTCCCGACTTAGTGCTAATGGATATCAAACTGGAAGGGGGTATAGACGGCGTAGAGGCAGCTCGGCAGATTAATATAAGTGATGATATACCAATAATATATTTATCTGCTTATGCCGATGACAACACGATAGACAGAGCCAAAAACACTAAACCATTCGGCTATCTGCTAAAGCCCTTTGAGGTAAAAGAGCTTCATTCTACTATTGAGATGGCGCTTTATAAACATTCGATGGAGAAAAAACTTAAAGAGAGTGCAGACCGATTCCGCAACTTATATCTAAAATCTCCGCTGGGTTATCAATCGCTTAACGAGGATGGCTATATAACTGAGGTCAACCCTGCCTGGTGCAGCTTGCTTGGTTATTCCCGCGAGGAAGCAATCAACCAATGGTTTGGCGATTTTTTATCGCCGGATTATCATGATCGTTTCCGCGAATATTTTTCCCGATATAAAGAAGCCGGCGAAATCTATGGCGAACAATTTGAGATAGTTCGCAAGGACGGCAATCGCATCCTTGTGGAAATCAACGGTAAAATCAGCTATAGCAATGAAGGCGATTTCAAACAAACACACTGTATCCTTAATGATATTACCGAACGCATTCGCGCAGAAAAGGCGCTGGAGTTTTCAAGTTCGGTAATGCAACAGGTATCGGATGCCATAATTGTAACAAGCCTTGATTTCAAAATTACTCATATTAATGATGCTGTTAAAAAACTATATGGATACTCAGAAGAAGAGCTGATAGGCAAAAGCCCCGATATTTTGAATGCTGAAAAAATAGTGAAGAAAATTCAGGAAAATATTTATAAAACAGTGTCTGCCGGCAAGGTATGGACAGGCAAACACTCCAATAAAAGAAAAGACGGCAGTACTTTTATTTGCGAATTTAAGATTTCCCCTATGTACGATAAGAATAATCAAATTTATTCCTACATTGCGATACAGCGTGATATAACCGAACGAGAAAACGCAAAGGAAGCATTAAATCAAGCAAATCTGCAATTGAAAGCTACTTTGGATGCACTTCCGGATATTTTATTTGAGGTTGACCGGAATGGCGTAATCTATAACTTTCACGCTACTTATCCTGAATTTTTATATGCCTCCCCGGATAAATTCCTTGGCAAACCGGTTAGCGAGATTCTTCCTCAGGATGCGGTAAACATCATAATGAATGCTATTAAACAGGCAGTCGAAACAGGACGGCATATCGGCGCAGTTTATCCGCTTAGGACAGAAACCGGGCTTTATTGGTTTGAGCTGTCTATTGCCGCAAAAGGCAATCCTAAAAAGCCGGAAGGCCGTCTTATTGCGCTATCTCGAAATATTACCGATAGGGTACAGGCAGAAAAAGCATTGCAAAAAAGTGAAGAACAATACCGCCTTCTTGCTGAAAATATAACCGATGTCATCTGGCTTATAGATAATAAGTTGAACATTACCTATGTCAGTCCATCTATTGAAAAGATGATTGGCTACAGCCCGGATGAGATAATGAATATTAAATGGGATAAGCTTTTATCGGCTTCATCAATGAAATCAGCTGAAAAAATAGCTGCTGACGAGCAGAATCTTGAGATAACCGGTAAAACCCACAGCCTTAATACTATCCAGGCTAATGAATTTGAACTAATCAGCAAAGACGGCGCCCTTATTTGGATTGAATGCCAGTCAACTTTCATGCGCGATTCTAACGGACAGCTCACCGGAGCTTTAGGCGTGGCGCGCAATATCAACCAACGAAAATGGGCAGAGAAACAGCAGGATATTCTTATAATGAAACTTCAGAATGCGTTGGATAGAATAAAAACACTAAGCGGTATTATTCCGATATGTTCTTCCTGCAATAAAATTAGAAACGATGACGGCAGTTGGGAAGATATAGGAGAGTATGTTAAAACTCATTCAGACGCCGAATTTACACATGGCCTATGCCCTCAATGCGCTTCAAAACTGTATCCGAATTTTTACTCTGATGACAAAGATAACAAATCGAAGCCTGAGGAATGATTATAGAGACATCACTATTCAAATTCATGCCGGCAATAGGGGCATATCTTAGCCATTTGCTTAACCAGTTCGCCGCAATCGGGACAGGTTTTTCCCATTCGTAATTTCCGCAGACTGGCATTGTCTATCATGGTTCTAGCATAGCCGCAAAGTTGGCGAGCATGTTCTTTTTTGATGTTTCGCAAACGAAGCTCACTGCCATCCTGTTTGGAGAAACAGATTGTTCCTTTTACAACCCCTTCTTCGAGAACAACTTTTTTAAGCGTAACCCAGGGAAAGTCCTCATAGCTGTATTTAAACATTCCTCTTTTACACAGAATCACCCTTAAGGGTGTCGTCGCTATTGACATATATTTTCCATCAGCAATAGCTTTGGGAATAAACTGCTCGATTTGCTCATTTTCGGGAAGGCTGTCCCTAATGACATTTTTTATTTCATCAGCTCGCATTATCATTCTGTTCGGTTATTTATATTAAAAATGTTATAGTGTCAAATTTATTTTGGGGAGCTTCAGCTAAAATCTATTTGAATAGCAAAATAACTTATGGGCGGGTTTATAATAGAGTAGACTAAGACTCTTGTAGTCTTGATATGGTCAGTGCTGGAATGGTCAAAACCTCAAGAGTCTCTACCTACAGTTTTAATAATACATTGTTGACAAATTGCGATTACCGATTCTATTTTAATGGAGATAGAATAATAATGATTATCTTTACTGTCCGGCCTTTTTCATAGAGTTCTTTAAATATTATCCAACAAGCGAAACTTGCTTGATTCGCAGCCCACAGAACAACAAGACATTGGAAAACTCCAGCAAACATCGCCATTCCACTTTTTGCTTTGCATAATATTTCATGCCTGTCTGCAGACAGGAGTAATTAAATTTCAGAAATCGATTTTGATTCGATGATTATCCATTTACGTCATTCCCGAAAACGGGAATCCAGAAATCTGTATGTTAAATCAATGGCGGATAACAAAAATACCGTGCCCCGTGTCCGCAGACAGGCGGGCGCCGGCAGGCAGGAAGTGTTGGCATGACCAATCTCTGGATTCCCAATCAAGTTGGGAATGACGCGGGCAGTGTTGGGAATG
>JAGGSN010000167.1 GCA_021159005.1 Candidatus Zixiibacteriota bacterium
TGGGAATGACGCGGGCAGTGTGGGAATGACATCATTATAGCATCCGCCTAAGGCGGACAAAAGGCCGGACAGTAGTGTTATATGTCTTTAAATAATCTGGTTAAAGCATTTCCGGGTGCTTTAACATCAAGATCAAGGAAATAACCGAACGGCGTTTGATAAACCTCGTAATCTGCTTTCTTAAGTCTCAGTTCTGAATTATCAAGCAATTGCTTGGTAATTTCAGGTGAAGCTTTACTTTCGGATAAATGTGTAAAAGAATGTAATATTATTCTTTCCGTATTGTTTTTTCTGGCTGCCCATTTAAGATTTTTAATCAATTTAGTTTCAACGTTAGAAAGATTAGCTTCGTCTTTTTCTTCTACATGAATGAAACCAACAACAGCATTTTCAATTGTGTTTTGTTCGTCGATTTCAGATATGGACTCAAGGCTTTTCAAGCTTGTCTTATAAGCAAATTTGTTTGCATAAATCATTAATAATTTCATTTTGACTCCTTCTATTCACATGCCTGTTAAAAACGCTATTTCCATTTAGAAATTTCTATTTCTTTTCAGCTCTTTTCTTATAATTCGATTATTCTTCCTTCTCTACCTTCAATGGTTGTCATTATGACCTTATTGTTCGACAATTTATACTGCCTTATAAATTACAAGCAAGGCAAGGAGTACTACAAATATTGATAAGCCTATTTCCAACCACTCTGATTTTGTTTTTAGGGAAATTACACTCCCTATTCTCGCGCCAATAATTGAGCTGATGATAACTACTATGGCGGGCAATAGTATAATATCACCGCGATGCCAGTAGATAATGATTGATGCGGATGCAGTAATAATGGTTACAAATAATGATGTTGCTATTGCTGCATGAATGTTTAATCTCATTAGTTTTAAGAAAGGCGGGAAAAGAGAACCCCCGCTTCCGCCGCGAATGCCTGTTAATAAGTTTAGAATAAATGCTCCAATCACAATAATACTGATATTTGGTTTTATTTTTTGAGCTAGTCTTGGGCTAATCCTATCAAAATAGATTCCCATTACTGTAATGGTCGAAACAATAAAAAAAATAATTGCAAGTGCTAAATTTGGTATTAATCCTGCCATGTACGCACCACCTATTGATCCTAAGATGCCCCCAACGGCTACATAGGGAGAAATATTCCAATTTATATTTTTTCTGTGACTTATAGCACCTATAAGAGATGAAAAAGGAATTACGAGTAAATTGATGCCGAAAGCATTTAGCAGCGGTATTCCTACCAAATTAAGTAAGGGGATTCTTACAGAACCACCGCCTATGCCAAACATACCGCTCATATATCCAGCAAACAAACCAATCAAAAAATATTCAAGGAAATGAATTTCCAATTTAATTTACTCCAAGGTCTTAAGAATTCGACTGTTGAACTTAATTTATTTTTAATGTCCCCGGATAGCATCTATTTTTTGCTCTTTTAATTATTGCTCATTTCAACCAATGCTTGTTCAATTTTCCCTTTTTTAAAAATAAGCTTCATTCCTTTCCCCTGCAGTCTTGTTATTCCCTTTTTTCCGATATGAGCAGATATAATTATCGAACAATCATCAATCAACTCATAAACATCTAATGTTTTTAAATGCTGCATCGTATCGGCAAAAGGGTTTCTTCTTTTCTCAATAAGCTTAAATTTCTCGCCTTTCTCAATTTCATAAATAAACAGATATTTTGCCATGCCCAGCATCTTTGGAAAAATATTTATTTCATCATTGGTCGGGATGGCAATTCTTATGTGCTTTTGTTTATTTACATTCATTTTTTGGCTTTCAGCAATCTTATATATTTTTTGAAGAAAAAATGCTCTCCAAAACCAGCGAAATTATTACTTTCCAGCAGCTGCTTCCAGTCTCTTTTGATAAAATCAAAAGCATATTTACATTCAATGGTTTTGAAAATAAAACGGTATAATGGCGGCATGTTAGTCATGTCAAATTCAGCAAAATCAAGCATGAAAAATGACCCGCCTGGTTTTAGGTGAGTATAAATATTTTCGATAACCGTTTGGCGAACTTTATGCGGAAAACCGTGGATTACAAAGCTGATAAATATTTTATCAAATTGCTCCGATAGTGAGAACGGAAGATCAATTCTTTGCCGGATAAATTTAGCATTTTTATATTTAGCACACTTATTTCTGAATTGCCTTTCCATTATAGGCGAGATATCCATGCCGGTTATCCCCCCGGCATCACTTAAATATGACGCCATAATGCAGGCGTTGCGTCCCGTGCCGCAACCTAAATCGAGAATTTTATCTCCGGGCTGAATACTCATTATCTTTATTGCCCGGCCAATAAATCTGCGATAAAAACCCAATGTGGCAATGTTCATTATATTATCATAATTTATTGCCGTTAAGGTTGTTAATTCAACTCCTGAGTCGGGATATATTTTATCTTGTCTTGAGTTCATTTTCACAGTTAATTTGGTTAATAAAAAAGAACGATAAAAGGATAATAATTATAAATAAAATAAAAAACGACGTAAATCCGAATTCAGTGATTATCCAGCCGCCTAAAAGTGAAAATACAACAGGAAGAATGCTTCCAGCTCCGGTCAATCCAGTATATAATGCTCTGTTTTCATTGGTGGTAACTTCTAATAAAATCCCACTGACTGAAATACGGTGAATGGAAAAAACAACACCACCGGCTATAAAAATGTACGGAAAAAGGGTAGCCCCCGGAATCATTAAAATAAATAGAGGAATCAGGATAGCAAGAGTGGAAGTAATATGTAATAAGTATTTATATTTTACTTTTTTAGAATAATAAAAAATTATACTGCCAGTTGCGGCTATTCCAATTACTTTTAGAAGCAGAAAATTACCAATGCTATGACTCCCGGCATCAAAATTTGTTTTAGCATAAAGAGTTAAAAAAGGCATTAAAACTATACTGATTCCCTGAGTGTTTATCAAAAACAAATAAGTTTTCAGATTTTTATTAGTGCGAATTTCACGAATAATAACGCGCATGAATTCCTTAAATCCGTCGATTTTGTGATTGGATGTTGGAATCTCCTTGATTTTCCAGAACCCAAAAGATGCAATTCCAAGCAGTACGGCAGCAATAATAAATAATGTGGCATAATTTATAGGGTAATCGTATTTTGACAATATACCCCTGGCAAAAAATGCTGAAAGAAAAACTAAAGAACTGGAAATAACCTGTTTAATAGAAAAAAAAGCTTTTCTTTTTTCCTGCAATATAGACTTCCCGAAAATATCAACATAATTGATATTTGCAAAAGCGCCGCTTAAGGAAAACAGGGAAATTAAAATAAAAATTGACCATATGATAAAACTGCCATTTACGTGAGATGAAAAATAAAATAACAGAGACATTCCACCAAGAGCAATAATACGAGCATTGATTCCACTCAGTAAATATCCTTTTTTCATAGATTGATTGTTCAAGAACGAAGCAAAGAAAAGTTGAGCAATATTTCCACCACCCAACATAATTGCAATTAATATTCCAAGCTGCAGAGAAGAACAACCCGCATCAAGCATCATGACCGGAATAATCGTATCCACATCCATGAAATTTATTGCCAAGGCAAGAAACACAGCATGCCATAAAAAAGCATAATAATTTTGTTTGGATATCTGTTTGTTCAATTCCACTTTAAAAATTTACTCCATCTTATTTTAACTATTCTCTCGCCGCAGCACCCTTTTTAAAATTCATTCACTATTCTCAAACGGTTGTTGCCCGCTCCAACTCCTTGATTTTTCCATAAATAAAATCATAATCTTGCCAGATATTCTAACTTTTTGTGTCCAGCCCGAGGGGGCGCTATATTTATTATAGCATAAAGATTCAACTAATATCATGCTTGAAGATAAGATAATAGAACATCACACACAATATTTATCTTTATATTTGATAGAACAATCATTAATTAGCTTATAAACATCGACACTATTGTCCGGCCTTTTACAGGGTATCTCACCTAAACGGTGGGTTTAAATTTAGGCCTGATATGATGATATTTTAGCACAAAGCTTATTCGAGCAGCAAAGCTAATCTATCTATCGTATTTCTTATATTTCAGCAGGGCATCCACCGTTGCGGATGACCCTCTGCTTTCCCGCTTTGCAAAACCTATAATCAAATGCCCGGCAGATAAAAACAAACTACCTTCGGTTCGGTCATCTCCTGTAACGAAAACTTTATTCCCTCACGACCGAGGCCGGAATACTTGACGCCACCGAATGGCATGGAATCGAGCCGGTAATCGGTGGAATCGTTAATCATCACGCCGCCGCAATCAAGGTCATAGGATGCCTTGAACGCAACATCGACATTGCCGGTAAAAATCGCCGCCAGCAAGCCGTACGGCATCGAGTTAGCCTCCTTGATAGCCTCATCGAGGTCATCCACAGGATAAAGATTGACAGTCGGACCGAATACTTCTTCATAATGAATAGTAGCATCCGGCGGCACATTCTCTAATACAGTCGGCTCATACAACGCCCCATTGCGTTTTCCGCCGATTAGAACCTTAGCGCCTTGCTCGACTGCGGAATTCACCCAGCTTTCCACACGTTTAGCTTCAGTCTCGGTTATCATCGGACCCATGTCGGTATCTTCTTTTAATTTATCGCCGATTTTATATTGCTTTGTGCGGGCGACAAATTTCGTTTTAAACTCGTCATAGATATCGCGATGAACCAAAAGGCGCTGAACTCCGATGCAATTTTGTCCAGCCGCCCAGAACGAGCCGGAAACGGATGATTCAACCGCCAGTTCGAGGTCGGCGTCTTTCCAGACAATGACCGGCGAGTTGGAACCAAGTTCCATGCCAATCTTTTTTATCCCTGCTTTGCCTGCGATATGCTTGCCGGCTTCCACGCCGCCGGTGAAAGATATCATCCTGACCCTCTCATCGGATACTAAGGAATCACCGATTTCGGAGCCATTTCCGGTAATCAACTGGACAGCCATAGGCGGCAGTCCGGCTTCCAGCAATGCCTCAACCAGCTTTATCGCCGATAGCGGAGTAACCGTTGCCGGTTTTAAAATAACAGAGTTGCCGGCAGCAATAGCCGGTCCCAGTTTGTGCGCCACGAGATTCAGCGGGTCATTGAAAGGAGTAATAGCCAGCACTACACCGATAGGAAATCGATAATAATAGCCGCGGCGTTTCTCGCCGCCGGGAAACGAATCGAATGGAATCGTCTCGCCCATGATTCGTTTCGACTCCTCAGCTGAAACTATCAGGGTATTCACACAGCGCGAGGCTTCTTTTCTTGCCTCGTTTATAGTCTTTGATGCCTCTCTGGCGATGATAGCGGCGTATTCATCAAGATTATCAGAAATAATTTGCGCTGTTTTGAATAAAATCTGCGCTCTATCATAGACTGTCATCTTCTTGGTGATTTCAAAACCTTTGACCGCCGCTTTCAGGGCAATTTCCACATCCTGCTTCGTTCCCTTTGGAATTGTATCAACAATGGAATTATCGAAAGGGTCGATTACATTTATTTTATCGTTACGGTCAACCCATTGGCCATCCAAAAGCATCTTCATTTTAAGCCTCCTACATGGATTATATCAATCAAAGCGCTGTAGCCGGTTTCGGTTCTGCCTGCTCCCGGTCCTACGATGGTTACATCGCCAAGCGGTTTGGTTGTCATAGTAACGGCGTTAGTAGCTCCCATTATACCGGCTAACGGATGCGTCATGTCAATCTCCTCAGGCGCAACGCTTCCCTTAACCTTATCGCCATCGCGCCAGACTTTGCCGATTAGCTTAAAGCGTTTACCGCGCGCTTTGGCATCTTTAATAGCATCGGCTGTAATATCAGTAATGCCCTTGCATGGGAAATCATCCGGTTTGCTTTTAAAGCCGAATACGGTATTTGCCAAAATGGTTACCTTAGCCAGCGCATCCCAACCCAAAACGTCGGCATCGGGAACAGCCTCGGCATAACCCAGCTCTTGAGCTTTTTTAAGCGCATCCTCGTATGGAAGCCCCTCTTCCATTTTCGTAAGGATATAATTAGTCGTTCCGTTAAGAATGCCTTTGATTTCCGAAATGGAGCTATTAGCAAGAGTTTCCCTGATAAGGTTTAACAGCGGAGTGCCGCTTATAACAGTTCCCTCGTAGAGAAACTTCACGTTTTTATCTTTAGCAATTTTAGATAGTTCAAGAAAATTCAGCGCCAGCGGTCCTTTGTTAGTAGTGGTAACATGCATCCCCTTTTCAAGTGCTGCCCGAATATGCGAGGTAGCCGGTTCACCGGTCTTGATATCGGTATAGGTTGCCTCGACCATCATATCCGCCTCGGCTTTTTTAATAAAACTTAAGGCATCGCCATCAAAAGCATCGGGCAATGCGGAAATTTTACCGCCCGCTTTCGCTGTTTCCAAGCATTTCTGCAAGTCTATGCCATTAGGGTTGTATACGCTTCCCTTAAGCATGTCGCTTATGCCAACAACCTGAGTTTTTAGCCCGTATTGGTTTTGAAGTTCCTGCTGTTTCTCTATAAGAAGCTCGGCAAGCCCTTGTCCGACAGTTCCGAAACCGATTAATATTAATCTCATTTTACTTTATCCTCCTTTATAACGAGCCGCGTTGTTTTTCAATTTAGCGCAGCGGCTTCATTAAAGATTGTTTTATTTTACGTTATAACGATCAGGGGCATCGAAAACATCTATGACATTAACACGCGACAGGAAATTTGCCGAATGTACAACGCCCTCCGGAATATAGTACTGGTCTCCTTTACGATAGACTTTTATATCATCGCCAATGGTTAGCGACATTTCACCCTCCAGCATAATGCCCCATTGGGCGCAATGCGTATGCGGAGGCACCTTCCCCACTGGCTGAATGTCGAAAAACACCGCTTGCTTTTTGCCATCCTGCAGAAGCCAGCCCCGAATGCCGTTGATATTAATATCAATTTCCGGCAGGTTTCGAATCATATCGGGATAGATTGTATTATCCCATTTTTCTGTTAAGCTATTCATGATATTTCCTTACGAACGATAGGCTATTTTTGCAAATCGGGTTTCATGACCGCGGCGCATAATCTCTTTGGCGTCCTTATCGCAGCGTATGCATTTATGATAAATAACATCGCTGATTAATTCCGCTTTTTCTTTTCTTTCCTCATCAGGAAGGAAATATGCTTCCATCGTATCGTAGGGGCGCGATTCGCCGTCGCTCTCATATTTGATGGTTATATCATAGCCGCTGTCGAGCACTTTATGCGCGTTCTCTGTCCAGTCGAAACCTTCTATGCCGAGGTCGGGATTGATTCTCAGGTGAGCGGTTAATTCAATTGGCGGCATGCCGAAATCTTTGATGTCTTGGGCGCACTGCATGAATGTTTCAGGGCTGGCGGCATTGCCGATATTGATTTCATAGATTGGCGTAGTGCCGTCATCCCGCAGATACTCTTTGAATATATTCATCAGCATTCTAAACTGGATACTGTTTTGCGTGGAAAGAAGCATGGATATCTTGAAGCTTATATTGGGAATCTTTCTGGCATAATAGCAGGCAGCTACAATTGTTGACCAGCTCGGGTTAAGGAAAAAGTTGGCGCCGGTTTCGAGAGCCGCACGAGTAATGCCATCGAGATAAACCAAGTGATTGTTGTCGCCAACCTCAACGCCGCCAAGATTACCGAAAGGCGTTCCCATGTTTTTGAGAATAAGCTGTCTGGTTCCATCGCCTAAACTCCGCCGGTCGAATTTCTCGCCGGTTATCTTTTCGAGTTTGGCAAATCGCTCTTCCGGCAAAGGCGTGCTAACGAGATTGGTTGAGCAAAATTTGCTTGCTCCTAAGATGTTCTCTGCCATCGCTAATGTCGTTAGCAAGTCGCCGGAGTAAAGATAATTTTCGGTAAGGGCAACTACCGAAATCATCTCGGTTGGGAAAAGCACATTCCGATTTTGAGCAATTAGACGCATACAGCCGGAGGTAACATAAGCTCCCTGGAAACCGGATACTTGAGTTATGCAAACGCCTTTTTTATCGGTTTTTATTCCCTCTTGTGAGATAAAATCCTCTACTTTGGGGAATTCTTTAACATAGCCTTCCGCCTTATCAAGCATCTCCCCGAAACCTTTATTGCCGGCTATTTTTTTTCTGGTTTCGTAATCTCTCATCTCGCTGATCTTATTATTGATCGCTTTTGAACCGCCATAGGCATCGATTAACGCATCAATTGCTTTCATGTCTTTACTGCTTAAAAGCTTAAAGTGCATCGCTTTCCTCCTGATTTATTGATTAATTCTTCTTATTATTTCCGAACAAGATTATCTGCGACTCAAACTCTAACAATTACAAATAAGTTCTTCTGAAGATAAGGTAATTGCATTGTCATATCAAGCTAATTTTGATTAAGAAGTTTCCCCGTTTTTTCAAAAACTATGATTTCCACTTATTGAAAATGTTAACCTTGTAAAACATACTATACTATAAAGATTTTACCGGAATTTTCGGGGAAACTCCTGAATTTTGATTCAAGGAACTTTCCCTTTTTCTGTTCTGTCGGGTGTCCCTACTCGACAGTATTTATTTAGCGATGCTATGCTGTCAGGTGTGGGAACCTGACAGCGCTTGAATAATATATGTTATGCGCGTAGGGGCGTATTGCATACGCCCTCAGACTGTTTGACAAAATCCCATAGGGCAGTCCGCCTTAGACGTCCTCGTTTGCTGCAAAGCTGGGGCACACGAATTCGCTATTGGCGAATGCCGCCCACATAACAAGGGGCACATGAGTTCGCCATTGGCGGATGCCGTCCACATTAACAGGTTGTCTGGCTTGAGATGCCGCTTTACAATAGGAGGGCGATAAAAACAGTTGTATTTTCTAAACTCACTCTTTATATATAGAATTAGTTAAAATAATAAATATCGCGCCGAAATTGTATCAAATGAATGATTCTGATAAAAATAATAACAGCCAAGACAATGACAAAGTAGATTTCAGCCGCATCTCGGTTGTCTTGCCTGCCTATAATGAAGCCGCCTCAATCGGCGAACTTGTTGAGCAAACACTGAAAGTTACTAACAACCAAGCTGAAATAATCGTTGTCGATGATGGCTCAACCGACCAGACTGCTGATATTGCCAAAGCCGCCGGCGCTATTGTTGTCAAACATCCCTACAATAAAGGCAATGGCGCGTCTGTTAAAACCGGAGCGCGCTCAGCCAGCCGTGATATAGTAGTTTTCATGGATTCCGATGGCCAGCATGATCCCTCAGATATTGCCGCCTTAGCCGCTATGATAGATAAATACGATCTTGTAATCGGTTCCCGCAGTTTTAACAAAATGGAATATCTGCATCGCAATCTTGCCAACAAGTTTTACAGCCGATTAGCCGCCTATTTAACCGAACAAAACATCCCCGACCTGACCAGCGGTTTCCGCGCTTTCAAACGTCAATATCTGCTGGCTTTCCTGCATCTGTTTCCAAACAGATTTTCCTATCCGACAACATCGACGCTGTCTTTTATAAAAGCCGGCTTAAATGTCGGTTTCTGTCCAATCAACAGCCGTAAAAGAGTCAGTCAAAGTAAAGTGAAAATATTCAGGGACGGGTTTAAATTTTTCCTGATAATATTGAAAATTATAGTACTGTTTCATCCGTTTAGAATATTTTTTCCAGTTAGTATCTTGTCATTTATTTTAGGCTTAATATCGGGAATCTTATCAATCAAAGCCGAGGGCAGACTGCATATACCGAATTCCGCCACTATCCTGTTTGTGGCATCTGTTTTTATATTTCTAATGGGACTCGTTTCGGAGCAGATAGCCTCCCTGAAAATGGAGTTTTTGGACAAACGGGATAATGATAATAGCCGCTGAACAAGATTTTGAATTGCAGTTTATTCATCAGGATGGAGTAAAACGACATCCTGAGGGGCTTATAAAGGCAGGTCTTGCTGTCGGAAGCAACTTCCAACAGCACAAAATTTCTTAAAAAAGCATCGTTAGAAATAATATTATCTTTTCTGTGAATTTTCCTACAATTTCACTTGCCGAATTTATATCTATTAATTATCTATTGCGCTCAATGGTATATTGACAAATTAAAAAGTCAAAGGCAGGATTACCGGAGATAATTTAGCCTGCATGAGCATAAAAACAGGAGAACAAAATGGAAAAATTCCTCACGGAACTGGGAATCAAGGAAGTAAATTCCGGCGCCTATGACGGCGACTGGATTGAAAAACCGGGCGGCAAAGAGCTTATTTCAATAAACCCGGCTAACGGCAAAGAAATTGCCTGTGTTATCCAAGCTGATGAGAACGATTTTGAACGCATTGTCAAGAAAGCCGATGAGGCTTTCAAAACATGGCGGATGATACCCGCTCCCAAGCGCGGCGAAATCGTTCGTCAAATCGCCAATGAACTCCGTAAAAATAAAGAAAACCTGGGCAAGCTTGTCGCCTTAGAGATGGGCAAAATCCAGCCTGAGGGTGAGGGCGAGGTTCAGGAAATGATTGACATCGCCGATTTCGCAGTTGGTTTGTCCCGTCAGTTATATGGACTTACTATGCACAGCGAACGTCCCCTGCATAGGATGTATGAGCAGTGGCATCCGCTGGGCGTAATCGGCATTATTTCCGCTTTCAATTTCCCCGTGGCTGTATGGGCATGGAATGCGATGCTTGCCGCTGTCTGCGGCGACACCATGATTTGGAAACCATCCTCGAAAACACCGCTTTGCGGCATTGCCGTTCAGAATATCATTCATGATGTTTTAAAACGCAATGATGCCAGCGGCGTGATGTGCATGGTTGTCGGCTCGGGCAGGACAATCGGCGAAAAATTAATTGGCGATAAACGCATCCCGTTAGTAAGCGCTACCGGCTCGACCCGGATGGGCAAAAGAATCGGCGAGGTTGTCGGCGCGCGTCTCGGCAGCTGCATACTCGAACTTGGCGGCAATAACGCCGTGATAGTTAATGAGGATGCCGACCTTGATATGGCTACCCGGGCTATCCTGTTTGGCGCAGTGGGAACTGCCGGGCAGAGATGCACCAGCACCCGGCGCGTTATTGTGCAGGAAAGCGTGGCGGATGACCTGATTAATCGCCTTAAAAAGGCTTATACTCAGGTTAAAATCGGCGACCCGCTTGATAAGAATACGCTCATGGGACCGCTTATCGACCAGGATGCCGTTGATGTTATGATGAATGCTCTCGATTTAATCAATAAAGAAGGCGGCGAAATTATCTGCGGCGGCAAGGCTCTTACTGATGGCAAATATGCTGGCGGGTTCTATGTCGAGCCGACTATTGTGATTGGCAGCAGGTCGATGCAGGTTATACAGGATGAGACTTTCGCCCCGATTGTATACATTATCAAGGTGAAAGATGTCAAGGAAGCTATCGAGGTGCATAACGATGTGCCGCAGGGATTATCCTCGGCGATGTTTACCACCAACCTGCTTTCGGCTGAGAAGTTTTTGTGTCATGCCGGCAGTGATTGCGGCATAGCCAACATCAATATCGGCACCAGCGGCGCGGAGATTGGCGGCGCATTCGGCGGCGAGAAGGAAACAGGCGGCGGCCGCGAGGCAGGCAGCGATTCCTGGAAAGCCTACATGAGACGTCAGACCAACACCATCAACTGGTCTCCCGAACTGCCATTGGCGCAGGGTATTAAGTTTGGTGATTAATGGGTAACGCGTAGGAGCGTCCGCTTCAGGCAGATGCGCCTTTTTGTGTTGCTGGGTTTACATTTTATAACCGCTTCTTGATTTTCAAGGGGCGGTTTTTTTTGTGGTTGATAATAGCAGCGATTTAATATAGATTATCATAGCAGGCAGGTCTCGGGGAGACCTGCCCTACTAATGTATGATAATAATTATAATTCTGTTAACAATTTACTCTTGCTAAATGAAAATTCCTTAGGATTAAAAACTTCACCATCATTAAAACTATCATCCACAAATTCAGATACATACCATAACCAAATCTCTTTGCCATTAGAGTTAATTACTTTCATTGGTTTTAGTAATGCACCTGTTGTATAAATTGCAGGTTCAACATCAAGCATATTTGTTTCCATTTTAATTACTCATTCAAAATTTAGTGATTATTATATTACGACTTTTTTCTACCAAACACCCCCAGCGCAAACCCAATTACCCCAAACACCGCAATCCCCGCGCCAAGACCTACTGCCAGATGATACATCGTCGCCATAACGCCGTTATATGATGAATACACATCAAAGCGAAGCAATAGCATATAGCTGACCGCGCCGCCGGCAGTTGCTGCAGCGGCGGTCTTGAGGATATGCGCTATTAATAAACCATACTCCGGCTTGCCGATTTTTCTCCGGATATTAAATGTCAGCATCAGAAGATTTGCCAACGCCGCTATGCCCGGCGCTAATGCCAAGCCGACAAACCCCAGCGGTTTCATCAGAAGCAGACAGCATATAATGTTAATGCCAACCGCAATCGCTGATATTTTAACCGGTGTGGCGGTGTCTTTATGAGCATAGAACACCTGCGCCGACAGCCGCACCAAGCCGTAAAACACAAGCCCGGCGCTGTAAGCCTGAAGCGCCCTTGCGGCATTGATTGAATCTGTCCAGTTAAATAAACCGTGCTGATATATCAGCGCGCAAACCGGGCGGGCGGCGATTATCAGGAACACCGCCGATGGCAGTAGAAACATAGTTTGCATCCGGCATGAGCGGATATATTTCGACAGCACCATGTCGGTCTTGCCCTCGGCGGCTATGGCAGAAAGCTCTGCCAATGATACGGTCGCCACCGCTACGCCGAACACGCCAAGCGGGAAATGCATCAAGCGGAAAGCGTAATTCAAATAAGCGATACTGCCGGTCTGAAGGAACGATGCCAGCAATGTCCCCACGAAAATATTAACCTGCACGGCGGCAACTCCCAAAGCGGCAGGTCCCATCAGACGGACTATTTGCCTTACCGACCGGTCGGCAAAACTGAATACGAATTTATACCGAAAGCCGAGTTTGTATAACTGGGGCAATTGCAGCACAAGCTGAAGTATTCCGCCTGCCAGCGCGCCCCAGGCCATAACGATGATAGGCGGGTCGAAATATTTGCGGAAAAATAAGCCAGCGGTTATCAGCCCGATATTAAACCCCACCGGCGCTAAGGCCGGTATTCCGAATTTGCCGAAACAGTTAAGCGTCCCCATGACTGCGGCGGCTGTCGCCACAAATATCAGAAACGGGAACATGATTCGGGTCAGGCTGGCGGTAAGTTCTAGTTGGCCGGGTGTTTTGGCAAAACCGGCGGCTATCGCCTTGACCAGGTAGGGCGACAAGATTATCCCGAGTATCGTTATCAAACCCAGTATTACCAGCATAATTGACAGCACCGTGGATGTCAACAGAAAGGCTTTTTGTTTGCCGTCAGCCTTGAGCTTTTGCGAGAAGACCGGCACATAAGCCGCCGATAACGCCCCCTCGGCGAAAAATTCACGCAACAAATTTGGGATTCTGAAAGCGGCGTAAAATGAATCGACTGCGGCTCCGGCGCCGAAATAATATGAAAATACCTGTTCTCGTACAAGACCTAACAGCCGAGATATAACAGTAGAGACGGAAAAACGGAGAGACTTTTTGAAAAAGCTGTCTTTCGTTTTGTATTTATTATTTTGGGTTGACATTATCTGTTTGTTGATTATATTTCATTTTCTAAAATAAATTTGAACTTGTTAATGAATAAGTTATGCGAAAGGAGCAAAACTTGCCTCAACATAAATCGGCAGCCAAACGGATGAAAACATCGGAGAAATCCCGTCAACGCAACAAACGCGTTAAATCCATTATTCGCGGCACCCTGAAAACTTACAAAGACGATAAGGAAAAATCTCTCGATAAGCTCAAGGTTGTTTTTAAAGTTGCTGATAAAGCCGCTGCTAAAAAAGTTATCCATAAAAACAAAGCCGCCCGTATTAAATCGCGTATGGCTAAATTAGCCCTAAAAAAATAAACTGTCCTACCATTTTAGTAAATGCCGGCCAAGCTTAATTAGACGGGGACTGGACAGTATCAGCTTCTTTATAACGCTAAGCGGATTAAAAGCTGTGATTGTCTTGTCCCTGAAAATATCTCCGATAAATTTCACCACGATATCAAGATCATCATCGGTTAATTTAAGAAAGATTTCCTGACAATAGTAATAAAATTTCAGTTCTCTTTGTTTAATGCTGTTAAACTTTTTCGGATACGCCTCAGCGCTGCTGCCGTTATTAATCATCTCACCGGCTGTCTGGCCGGCAATTTTACCCGATAGCAGGGCATTGGCTATTCCGGCTCCCGATAATGAATCGATTAGACGGGCGGCATCGCCTGCAAGCATGACATTATCTTTATACAGCGGCAAATCAGGCAAATATGTGGGAACGCCGCCGGTCATTCTTTCGATTATTTTAGGCTTATCAAATCGCTTCTCTATAAACTCATCAAGATAATCAACTGCCTTCTTATCGGGCGATTTTGACGGGCATATCCCCAGACCGACATTGGCTGTGCTGTCGCCTTTGCAGAACACCCAAATATACCCGCCGGGGACTGTTTGGTTCCCGAAATAAAATTCGAGCGTTTCCGGTTCGATATCAACATCCGCCAGCAGATACTGATAGGCGGAATGAATCTGTTTCGGCTTCAAAACAGTCGGGAAACCTGCTTGCGCCGCAATTTGTGATTCCACACCATCGGCGGCGATGATTACCTTGCCTAAAATCTCTATCTGCTGTCCGTTATTTAAAGCCGCAACTCCGACAATCCTGCCGGTTTTGTCTTGCAGAAGCTTGATGACATCCGTTCCCACCCTGATGTCGGCTCCGGCTATGGCGGCTTGTTCGGCCAAGTCGCGGTCGAATATCTTGCGTTCGAGCACATAGCCGGCATCGGGATGGTTGATAACCGCTGTCTTGCCGGCAGGGCTGAAAAGCTTAACTCGCTCGATTTTGGAGGCTACCCAGCGGGGATTGAGTTCGACTACATTAGTCAAGCCCATTACCGAGATTGCCTCGGCGCAGCAAAGCGGGTAGCCGATGACCGGGTGTTTTTCCAGCATTATCGTTTTCGCGCCGCTTTGGGCGGCAAACTTGGCGGCGGTTGAGCCGGCTGGCCCGCCGCCGATGATTATAACATCATAGCTTTCAGCCATCATTTTCTCCTGATTGCTCAATCAGCAGTAAGGCATCCGCCGGGCAGGTGATAATACAGCAGTTGCAGCCTGTGCATTCGTCATTATCGGCGCTCAGCATAACTGTGCCGAGATGAAGCACATTTTCGGGACAAACAGCCACGCAGACGCCGCAGTTGCCGCAGCGGCTGAAGTCTATCTCGATTTCAAAGCCGCTTGCTGTCAGTTCTGCTTTCATGATGATGAATGTATAAGGGGATTAATATTATTTCAAGCGATTTGTTGCGGTATCTATGCCGCAGGGTATTTTTAACATGGTTGGCGTACGTCCTCGTGTGCCAACTGCAGCACAGTAGGTCAAGACCCTTCTTGTGGTCTTGACTATTATCAGGATTCTCAATCAAGTTGGGAATGACGCTTTGGCGTAGCCCGATGGTGCACTCGGTCGCGTTCTTTATACGAGGATATACACCAGTAAGTAGGGCATCTGGCGGCGGCGGATAAAAATTACCTCTTCGGTGCGTTTAGCATTCAAAATAATCTCAATAATCACTATCAATCTTATAGCAATGCGAAGGTGTCGGGTTTCTCCCGTTGGTCGGAAACCGACCTACTGCTGCTGCTTCCGCCCTCTCAGCGCCTCCAACACCCGCCGCGCTTTTTCAAATTCGGGGTCAAGCTCAAGCGCCTTCTCCATCATCGCCGCCGCCTGAGTATAATCGCCAGCCTTGCCCAGCGATAAGCCGTAATTGTAGTAATACACAGCCCGCTTGCTGTCCTGCGCAATCGCCCTCCGGAACTCGACTTCTGCCCGCTGAAAATCGCCCTGCTGGTCATAGGCTAAAGCCAGGTTGTGACGAGCATCCGGGTCATCCGGAATTAAATCGACAGCCCGCTGAAAATGATGCAGAGCAGAGTCAAGCTCATTATTATAAGCGAATAGCAAGCCAAGCTGATAATGCCCCCTGCCGCGAATCTTGTTAGGATTGTAGCCATGCGGCAAGGCGGCGGAATATATCTCCGATAAATCATACTCCGAAACGATATCCTTTTCCGATGATGATACCACTTGCCTAAATTCGGTCTCAGCAAGAGTTGTCTGTCCTGTCCGAATTAAATACTGCCCATAATAATATTTAGCCGCAATATCCGAGGGGAAAGCATCCTTATAGCCATAAACAGCGGATTTAATCATCATAGTATCCGATGAAGACAGCGATGCCAATATACGGTTGATATAAGCCTCCTTGAAATTCGGGAAATAATAAACCGCCGAATCAGCATACGCATAAGCCTCGTTAGAATTACCTTTCAAGCGGGCAAGCATGGCGAGATTGCTGTAAGCTTTCGCCGATACACCGCAGGCATTAATCTCATTTTCAAACTCATGCCGGGCGGTTAAAGTATCTCTTTCATAGAAAGCTATAACTCCAAGGTTCAAATGCGCATTGGGGATACATGACGCCTGCCGTAAGGCTTGATTATAATGAAGCCGGGCGGTTTCATAGTCGCCCTTTTTCAAGGCCATATTGCCCAGCGAATAATTTGCCATAGCTGTCGAGCGGTCGTGATGTCCGTAAAAATTTGTCGAGGTAAAAATGGCAATGATTATAACCGAGCCAAGCAGACCCCACGCATATTTGTACCGCTTGTCCTTAAATGCGGCGATAATTTCATATATCGTAAATGAAGCCAGGATAGTTAAAAGCGGCACAATCGGAAGCCGAAAACGGGCGGTAACGAAAAACATGACCACAGTTGCCATATAACCGAAAATCAGCATCGGAAACAGCCAGTATCGCCGGCCTTTAAAGAAGCATAAAATCGAACCCGCTAAACCAAGAGGGGAGAGGATAGCAAAAAGGAACAACGGATAAAATGACAAGCCGATATAATCAATCAGGAAATATAAATTGTTGTTGTTGGATATCTCAAACCGGTTCCAGAATAGATACAGTTTTTTTATTATTAACCTAATAAAATGACCCGGCGATGATAGAATATATTTAACCGCTTTGCCGTAATAATATGACGATACCTCCGATGGCTTAACCTCACCCGGTTTTTTGCCAAGATGGACCGCCGCCTCGTATTCGGCATCCGAATACTGCCAGTTGTGGCCGAAACCGGGCAAGAGCGCAGTGTAGCCATCGGCGTTTTCATTATTGCCGATATAGAAATTTATCCCTCCCTGGCTGGCAATCAAAACATTGTCGCCGCCAATGGTTGCATTTCTTAGCGTAACCGGCAATATCAGAAGCAATGTACCGGCAATAACTAAGAGACATCGCTTAATGTTTTTCTTCAGGTTATAATCAACCAGAAAAATCCACAGACAAACAAGCGGCAAAACAGCTAAAATATTAGGCCGGGTTACTGCAAATAAACCGGCAGCTAATCCCGATATGAAATACAAGCTTGATTTGTCTCTTTTCTGAGCGATTATTAATAGATATAAAAATACTAAGAAAAAGATTACTGTTAAAAAATCTAAAAGAAGCTGTGATTCAAAATAAATCAAGATGCCGTTAATCGCAGTTAAGAAAGCGGCGATAATGGCGACTGGCGAGGAGAAATAACTCCGGGCGATTATATATACCAATGGAACGGCCAGGACGCCTATCAGATGCTGAATTATGAAAACAACCGTGAAATTTTCACTGATAACAGAATATATCATCCCCAAAAAGAAGGGATAGAAAGGCGCCCTGAAATATGCTCCGCCGCCAAGAATATCGCCATCGGCAATACGCTGCGCCCACAGGTGATGATATAAAGCATCGATAGTCGGACTATCCCAGCCCGGCCAGTTGGCTTTCATCGCCAGCAGAAATATAACCCGTAAAACCAGCCCCAGCGCAATTAATCCCAAAACCGGCGCTATTTTTTGATTCTTCATGCTTTATAATATTACAAATTTTGAAAAAACATGCAAAAAAAGTGAAAAAAATGTGTCAGAAAGAATAATTATTTTGGGAAAATATTGTAAAAAAACAATTATATTCGGAATATTTGTTAATTTTATTTCTATACAATGAGGGCTGAAATATATGTATTTCTGCCGTTTAGGATAATGAACTGACGTAAGGCTATGATAATAAACGAGAAGCGGCACATTTTTTGAATTCAGTTGGTAGTATTATGAGGCTTTTTACTTTTCTTTTGCAGGAAAAAGTGTATATTGATTATAATGAAATAAAATAAGTAAGGTTTTAGAAGGGAGTTGCGTAATGAGGACATTGTTTATGGCAATCTTGATAGGGTTAGTTGCAGGCGTAGTATTCGCCGAGCAGCCTTTATCGCTGGGAACACTGGAAACAGGCGATCAGTATATCACTGACCGTATTATTGTTACAGTCAGACCCGGCGTAGAGCCGCTTTTGATTAACCATACCATATCAGGAGTTGCTAATACTGGAAATGAGCAGATTGATTTGCTCTGTAAAAAGCATAATGTTATTAAGGTTGAGATGTGGTATCCTATGCCGGTTCAGAAAGAGATTCTGCGTTTGCTGGTTGAGAGGATGTATGTCTTTTATCTTTCACCGGAAAAAGATGTCATGGATGTTAAAGACAGTTTTTTAGCTAACGATGATATTGAATGTTCCGATCCATGGGTGCTTGACAGACTGTTTTATACTCCAAACGATCCCTCTATCGGTTCACAATGGTATATAAACAAAACAGACTGTTATGGAGCCTGGGATTTAGTTCGCGGTGATACTACAACCCATATCATTATCGGTATTGATGATACCGGTGTATATTACAATCATCCCGACCTTCAGGGCAATATGTGGATTAATGGGCCTGAGGATGTAAACGGCAACGGTATTTTCGATGCCGGCGATAATAATGGCGTGGATGATGACGGCAACGGCTACACTGATGATGTTGTTGGCTGGGATTTAGGTATGAACGACAACAACCCGCAAGAAAACAGTCCTACGCATGGCACTCATGTTGCCGGCTGCGCTTCCGAGGCTACCGATAATGCAACTGCCGGAGCCGGTCCGGGTTTTGGCGCCAAACTGATGGCTATAAAAATTACCAATGCCTATGGTCAATTAACTCATGGCTATCAGGGGATAATTTATGCCATTAATAATGATGTAGATATTATTAATTGCTCGTGGGGCAACAACTATTATAGCCCAAGCAATCAAAATACAATAAACATTGCTCACACTGCCGGAGTTTTGGTAGTTGCCGCTGCTGGTAATGATAATAATAGCACTCCCGGTTATCCTGCCGCCTATAATTATGTTCTTTCGGTTGCATCGACAGACCAAGATGACGTAAAATCATATTTTTCATGTTATGGTTCTTGGGTTGATGTTTCAGCGCCGGGTGAATCCATTTATTCTACATGGGCGCAAAGCAGCTACACCTATCTGCAGGGCACCTCGATGGCTTCACCGATTGTCGCAGGTATTGCCGCTTTGGTTAGGGCTCAAAATCCTTATTATAGTCCTGACCGCATTTCTAGTATTATCATAGAAACCACTGATGATATCGACTTACTTAATCCCAATTATCAAGGTTTGCTGGGTTCCGGACGGGTTAACGCTTACTCGGCTGTAGGCGCCTCCAATTATCCTAATTTCCAATTAGTAGAAAGTATTGAAACACTCACCGATGATGACGGTGATGGGATTATTAACCCCGGCGAATCTATCGATTTAGTTGTCGAATTACAGAATTTGTGGCAGGATGCTGAGGATGTCATTGTTGCATTGAGGGCTCCTGAGGGAATAATTGTAACTGACTCGGTAGTAGAATTTGGTTCTTTCCCGGGAGATGGCGAACATATGGATAATAGCGATGATCCTTTCAGCATTACCTATGATGAAGATTTGCCTCCGGGGAATCATGAGTTGACGCTTCATATTAGCACCGCAGATGATTATACCACTGATTTGTTTGTTGAGGTTAATGTCAGCTTGAACCAGATTAATTTCCCGATTAGTCTTCCTGACGCTATCGCATCAGATCCACTGGCATTTGATTTCGACATCGATGGCAGCGTAGAGATACTGGTAGGCTGTAATAATGCCAAGCTTTACTCTATCGAATCTGACGGTTCTTACACACCCGGCTGGCCTGTAAGCGTTGGCGATGACATCAATAATGCGCCGGCTGTTGGCGATATTAACGCTAATGGCGGTTTTGAGGTGGTAGCGACAGATAAAGACGGATTAATATATGCCTGGTATCGTGATGGAAATCTCGTGAATGGTTTCCCGATAACAACCGGCGGCTCTGTATTTGCTGGTCCGACCTTGCTTGATTTCGATGGCAATGGCGATTTAGAAATTGTTCAGCCTAATTTTTCGACCAGGAATTTAGATGTATTTAATCATGATGGCACAGCATTTGGCGACTGGCCTTATACCTCTACGGTTGGCTGGTATGGCAGTGCTGCTGTTGGCGATATCGATGGTGATGGAAGTGTTGAGATTGTTATTGCCGGTTTCGATGATTATCTTCATGTTTTCAACGCCGATAAAACCGAGGTCAGCGGCTTTCCTTATGAACTTGACAGTCATCCATGGGTATCGCCTGTAATCGGCAATATCGACCCATCTGACCTCGAACCCGAAATATTTATCCCGACTCAGTCCGGTTCGGCTTATCTATTCAATCACGATGGTTCCTTAGTTTCGGGCTGGCCTATTAGCATTAGTTCGGCTATTAAGTCATCGCCAAGCTTAGCAGATCTTGATGATGACGGCACTCCGGAAATTATTTTTGGCGCCAGCAATTCCAGGCTTTATGTTTATGATTCGGATGGTACCGCTTTGGATGGTTTCCCTGTCGAACTGCTGGCTACCATTCAAGCCTCGCCGGTTGTGGCGGATTTGACCGGCGATGGAATGCCTGAAATTATTATCGCCAATGGCTCTGCCGAAGCCTGTATTTTTGCTTTTGATAGATATGGTGAAACTGTAGATAATTTCCCGATACCTCTATCAGCGACAGGCCAGGTAAATGCCTCGCCGGCTATCTGGGATATTGATGACGATGGTGATGCTGAGATTGTGGTTGGAGTTCAAAATAGCGGGGAGAACTTGGATGTAATCGACTACAAAACTGAAGTTTCGATGATAAATGCTGTATGGCCTGTATATGGCAATGATGTTCATCGGTCGAATAATTATGTCCCCTTTATTTATAATTCAATCGACGAGGATTCTAAGACATTGCCGGTAAAATTCAGCCTTAATCAGAATTATCCCAACCCGTTTAATGCTCACACTATTATCAGCTTTAATCTGGATATTTCATCAAAAATATCGCTCGATATTTACGATATTTTGGGCAGACAGGTTAAAAGTTTAGCCTCAGATTTTCAGAAAGCTGGCAAGCACAGCATCGTTTGGGATGGACGCAATGACAATAACTCTAAAGTTTCCTCCGGCGTATATTTTTACAGGCTTAAAGCCGGTGAGAAATTAGCGGTTAAAAGAATGGTTTATTTACGGTAGGAAAGTTTTTATTAATCCGCCGTTTTGCTAAAGCGGCGGATTCTTAATACTAAGATAGGCATCAATTTTGCGTTAGATTTTACAGAGATAATCGTAATCAATAAAAGCGTTAATTGAAAGGGAAGAAGGAAAACTGTTAACTAATTGAATCATTACAAATTAGCAAATATTTGCTGGGTTTAATATAAGTTGACATCAAAATGTTTTCGCTTGACAAATTTTAGTTTGTTAATAAATTGATGTTAAGAACTTGTATGATTTTTGCTTATTATTTTAAAGAGAATTTGTAAGTAAAAGTAAACATACAGAAACTTGGTTAAAACATTATAAGGTAAGTGATTGTAATTGTAAAACATAGAGATAATTACTCTGATTAATTAAGGAGGTGAAGCGAGAGCATTATAAAGATTTTCAATTTGTAAATTTTTAGTTTTTTGGAGGTTTTATTAGTATGAAAAAAGTAATGTTTTTTACGTTTGTTTTGGTTTTTGCTGCCAGCGCAGCTTTTGCCGCAAATTCAACATTTAAAGCGCCGTTAGACCAAGTACAGCTTGACACCAGTTCCGCGCCGGATGCTTATGGTTATACTTGGGTAGACAATGATGCTGGCGGCAGCCCGGTTTATGAATGGATAGATATTTCCGGTACTGGCGTTGCAGTTGAGGGTTTGATGGATGATAATGCTGTCGGACCATTCGACATCGGGTTCGATTTTGCCTACTACTGGTACTCAGTCGATCATTTCTATATTGGTTCTAATGGTTATATCTCATTCGCTTCGGATGACAACTATTCGCAAGACTTTCCTATGATTCCCAGCTCTAACCGTCCGAACGACATAGTGGTTCCGTTAGCCTGTGATCTCGATTTTACCGCTCCTTATGGGACTAATGCCTGCTATTATTATACGAATAATGTGGATACGTTAATTGTTACGTGGGACAATGTTCTTGAATGGAATACTCCGTATAATTCCACCGCAACTCATACATTCCAGTTGATTTTAACCGCATCCGACTCGGCGATTACTTATCAGTATGGCGAGCAGGGCGGCGATTTTATGAATACAGAAGGCCATGCCCAAATCGGTATTGAAGACCTGCTCGGCAATAACGGTATTTGTTATATGTTCGACTTAGCTCCGCCTAACCGTATGCCGCATGATGGCTTGGTAATTCGCATTCATGCCGACCCGGATCCCGACTTTGTTTTTCATGATGTTGGCGTTGCCGGCGCTATGAATGAATCTTCAGGCGGCGTTTTCTGTGGCGTGGATCAATCCTTAGCCTTGAAAGCGCTCGTTAAAAACTATGGCACTATGCCTGAGGATGACATCAATGTTAATTGCAAGATAAAAAGGAATTATGTTACTATCTATAACGAAGATGTTCCGCTTAGCCATCTTGAGCCGGGTGAAGAAGCCTGGGTTACTTTGCCATCAGCGGATTGCCTAAATGAGATTAACGTTCATGCGATAGTTTTCAAGACCACTTTATCTGGCGATGAGTATTACTGGAACAATTCCGATACTTGTGAATTGCGAACATATATTTTGCCGCAGACTCTAGCTTATATTGACACCACTATTTCATATTCGTCATGGCAAGGCGGCGGCGGCGGTTTTGGCAATGAATTTGTAGCGCCTGAACCTATTACGGTAACTATGGTAAAAGCTGACATGATGCTTCAGAACCAAAGCCCTGCTTATTTCTTCATCTTGCCGGCTGATGAAAACGGCGTGCCTGATGTAGATAATATTCTTTGGGCTGATACTTTAGCGCCTGTAGGCGATACCGGCTGGATCTCAATGAATCTTCATGATGGCATTGATTTCAACACCGGTGATAAATTCTTCGCTACAATACTTGCTGGCGGCGAGGGAGTCCTGATGGGTGTTGAATCCGGTTGGCTGCCGCTATGTAATAGAGGCTGGGAAAATACCGGCTCTTATGCGCCATCTCGCGACAGAGCATTGCAGGATATCTGTATAGCAATCGAGTGTGAAGGTCGTACAGGCATTGAAGATGAACCTAATACGCTTCCCAACAGCTTCCATCTCAATCAGAATTATCCGAATCCGTTTAATGCTAATACTGAAATTGGGTTCAGCTTGGAAAATACCGGAAAAGTCTCATTGTCGGTTTACAATATCGCCGGACAGAAAATATCCACTTTGGTAGACGGTGTTTTCAATTCCGGTTTGCATAGAGTACTCTGGGACGGTACTTCAGACAACGGCAAGGTTGTTTCCTCCGGTGTCTATTTCTACCATCTCGAAATTGGCGAACAAAGCCAAACCAAGAAAATGGTTTTGCTTAAGTAAACGAAAAATATGCAAGGTTGTGATATCAGAAGCTGTTTCTGATATTATGCACAGCCTGAATCTTAAAACCCCGTCTTATGGCGGGGTTTTTTATTTTGGATTTTGCAGCAGCACTACAAATAAATTCACTACTGTCCGGCTTTTTGCAGAACATTATAATCAACGTCACTCCCGTGAAAACGGGAGTCCAGAGATTGGTCATGCCGATACTTCCTGCCTGCCGGCGCCCGCCTGTCTGCGGACACGGGGCACGGTATTTTTGTTATCCACCTTTGGTTTAACATACAGCTTCCTGGATTCCCCCGCCGCGGCGGGGGAATGACGTAAATGGGTAATCATCAAATTAAAATCAATTACTAAAATCTTATCTCGAAATATTTAACAAAATAAAAGATGAAGTGCCGATGTTTATCGGAGTCGCCCAACATCCCGCTGCTCTATGGGTTATGAAAT
>JAGGSN010000168.1 GCA_021159005.1 Candidatus Zixiibacteriota bacterium
TGTCACGGGTCGGGTTAAACTGTACCAGTTCGGGTCGGGTTAAAACCGGCCAATATTATTGTTAACTATTCTCATAATATGTTTTTTCTTGCTTTTAACAAGTCCTATTTAATTTCTTTATATTGTCAAACATTCTTTTTTTCTTCTCTTTTTTGTTTATTAGCCCTGTCTTTAAGCCGGTAACTTCTGCCGGTTATCTGGATTATCTCAGCTTTCTGCAGGATTCTGTCTAAGATAGCTGTGGCAGTCGGCACATCACCAATCAGTTTCCCCCATTCCTCCAAAGGTCGGTTTGATGTCATAATCGTGGAGCGCAGTTCGTGCCGGCGCATGATGATCTCAAAGAGATATTCGCCTGATTGTTTTGGCAGCTTTTTAATGCCCATATCATCGATAATCAGCAAATCAGGCATCAGATAACGTTTCATCATCTTGACACTATCGCCAAAGTTTTCCGCCTGTATCAGTTCGCTGATGGTATCGAAGATAGAGCGATACAACACGGCAAAGCCAACCTTTGCCGCCTGATGTCCGATTGCCTGAACCAGATGCGACTTACCTACGCCGGGAGGTCCTAAGATTAGCATGTCGGTCTTTTCTCTGATGAAACGGCCGGCAGCTAACTCCATAATCTGACGTCTCTTTATCGATGGATTAAAGCTGAAGTCGAAATCTTCAATGCTTTTGAGTTCACGGAAACCGGCTTTCTTAATTCTTCGCGCTATGGCTCGATCGCCTCTTATTGCCAGTTCGTCATTGACAAGAAGCTCTAAAAACTCCTGATGGTTAAGCTGATTGCCGGCAGCTTCGGTTAATCGAACCTCAAGAGTCGAGATCAGTCCCGAGAGACGCAGCTGCTTCAACTTGGATACAAGCTGTGGGTTCATATTTTATTCTCCTGCCTGTCTTTAATACCAAACGATACTTTCGGTATGTTTATAAACTTCTGATATTCAGATAATGGTCTGATGATAGGGTGATCATCATTGAAGGAAAGCTGTTCTAATTCTTTTGATCGACGCTGACAAAGTTCACGCAGCGGTCTCAGTCGAAAACAACCTGCCTCAAGCGCTGTTTGACTGACCTGGTTGATAACCTTAGCTGGATGTTTCTTAGATAGGGATAAAAAGCCCTGCAGAACACGAACACCTTCAATGCCGCGCGCTTTTAACATCTGGGTAGCCCATTGACCGGCTTGATTGCCTATACGTATAGCTCTGCCAAGCATATACTCAGCTCCCCGTTCAACAGATGATATCTTTTCAGCGGCGAGATGTTTTCGGTCGGTGTGGAACTTCCCCGGCTGAACTCGGGCATGTATCGCTATCTGGCGTGACTGCTCATCATAAATACGCACCAAGTGACCATCCCAGCGTACCCACACCTCGCGGCCAAGATACTCCGGCGGTGTCGAATAGTAGGCATTAGCAACTCCAATATGACCATCGCGGTTGACCTTGCGTTTGCCTTCACTGTAAAAAGGAAAGCGTTCCGGGTTGACCGGTAAAAGAGTTGGTTGTTCAACTTCCCTGAATACTTTAGCAACTTGCTTCCGGGTTGTGCCATGGATACGGGTATCAGCCACCCGTCGTTCCCAGTGAGCTAAAAACTGGTTAAGCTCTGGTAAGCTGTTAAATGAACGCCCCTTCAGAGCATTGTTCTTGACATACTTGACACCGCTTTCAACTTTTCCCTTATGACGCGGTGTATATGGCTTGGTTGGCAAAAACACAACATTGTAATGCCGGGCAAACTCGATTATCTTCGGGTTGAGTTCCGGATCATACCAGTCAGCTTTCTGCACCGCCGCCTTGAGATTGTCGATGACAAGCGTTTGAGGGACACCGCCAAAAGCGTGAAAGGCATTCTCCAACACCCTGATGAAGTTCTCAGTACTTTGTTTAAAGACCGCTTCACTGTAGCCCTTACGGGAATTACTCAGGATAACACGCAGAACATGAGCCCACCTATTTTTACCATCCTTAACAATCCAGGCACCTGAACCGAAATCTACCTGAGCCTCTTCACCAGGACCACATTCCATCCTGCGAAACGGCAAAGGTGTACTGCTGCCAAGCCGACAAAGGTAACGCTTAACCGAACTGTAGGAACCATCAAACCCATGTTCATCAACTAAATCCTGCCAGATCCGCTGACCGGACAGATTCTGATCCAACTTTTTCTGGATGATCTCTTCAAACGGCCGGCAAAGACTCGGCGGCCCTAAACATCGATCAGGCAACCTGTAACCTAACGCAGACCCGAGGGTCGCATTGGCCGGTTTTGAATGATCATCCGCATTAGACCCGGGGGTCGGATTGGCCGGTTTTGAATCGGAAATCTTCCGTAACCGGTCATAACGAGCTACTGTATCACGATGTACGCCAAGCTCGCGAGCAATCCGGCGATAACGCCAGCCCTGCTCTAATAATCCTATAATCGCATGAACCATAACCATTTTGAGCTGATTTGCCATATCTTCTCCTCCTTCTCAGAAAGAGTATACGACAAATTCTGCCTCCTTAAAATGGCCGGTTTTAAAGCGAACCTAACTGGCTGGTTTTGCCCGACCTATGACACTCGCCTAAGGTAAATAATTCCTTTTCCATATAAACGCAAACCGTATCGCCTATATGGTCTATAGTGTGAAACCTGTAGTCTATATTATCCAGTTTGAGGTTATGGTGTTCAAAATGATCTTCTTCATTATTGAAATCTGAATTCCTTAACTCCTGATATTGTTTTTGATAAATTTCAATGGTTTGGGGATCTATTGATCCGATCTTTTTATTGAGATAATTTTTGGAAAGCAATCTAATATCAAAGTTTACCGGGAACCAAGCAGTATAATGTTGTTCTGTCTCTGCCAAGTAATATGGTTTGTTATTAATTTTGATAATCATAATTATTTTGACACTTTTGTGTCTGGTTTTATGTTAGTTTTAAAATTATTCCACTTACCAAGCTTATATGCTTTCAAAAGGTGAGCTGGCAACGGTCTCTTCCACCCGTGTTTTTCGGCTAGGTAGCGAATTACCCGCGGATTCGCGTATAATTTTTCCGCCGCTTTATTTCTTCCATGCTTAATAAATGCTTGCATTATTTTTTCCAAGGAATGTCTGGTCAGGAGTTCATAAACCTCTGTGTCAGTCCTGATTTTTCTAATTTTGGGATAATTTGGTCTTTTAAATAACAATACTTAATTGCCTCTGGTTTTATTGGTTTTTTTCTCTCTTCTGGCAGTTACCCACCATTACGCTTCGATAATAAGCTCTCGCTAACTTCAAAATCCACTTGTCGGAGCTCATTTAGAAATTTGCTGCCATCTTCGGGTTCGTATTTCGGCAGATTCTCAATATCAAGCCTTGGGTTGCCTTCGGGTATTTTTTTCAGTTTCAGCTTTATATTTAGCTGGTTTAGGAATTTCTTTCGTTTCATGTCATTATCCTCTGCTTGTAGCCACAGTGCCCATTTCTGTGCCCATTAAAATTCAATGTATGGGCACCGTAACCTGTTATTTATCTTCGCCATAGAGCGTCGTGCCCAAAATGGCTGTAAATTATTAGGAATTCTATTATTTTTTTACTATTTTACTTACCCTAAATAAAAAAATTGCTAAATAATCAAAAGCCACTTGGACACTTTGGTCACTCCCTTGTCTTCTATAAACTTACAAGGATTTCTTATGGGCAGAATTTTGGCCACTTTGGGCACTGACCTTAGCCCGATTTAACTCATTTTTAAATTTAGTGGTTATTTCATAACAGTATTCTCTTTTTTCGCTTACCTGTTTTCTAATAGGTTTGCCAGTCAGGTATTTCCGTTTTTTTAGGTTCTTTATTATTCGGTTGTAGTGTGATGTTGTATAAATATCATTCCTGAAATACCGTATTGGAATATAGTTTTCCTCAATGAAATCCGAATAATCGCCACCGCCATCTTCCGAATAATCCAATACAAGTTTCTGAAGACATCTGTCAGTATCCGCTTCTAAATCAGTAACGTTATCTTCAAACAAGGCTTTTTCGGCATCTGTAATAGGTGCCTTAATGCTGTACCTGTAGCCGATGTTATTGAGGTTGTCAAAAACGGAGCGTATCTCTGTTCGGATGTAATAACCCAATCGCTTTAGTATTTTATCCTGAATTTTCGGATCCATGGGTGGTGCTATTTCGGGAAATTCAAATACGAAGAACTGATTGTTGTACTCATCCTTTGGTTGCTCCTCCCGGGACACATACAAAGGTATATTCTCATTAGTCAGGAGGATAATATTCATATTGTTGCGAACTTTATAAGGGTCTTTGAACTTCTTGTTAACCGTAGCATACTTCTGACCAGTGTATTTTTTCAAAGTCTTGTACTGCGACATTTTCGAAGATTCGTTTTCCTCGACAATCAACAGCTTCTTCTCAACCTCATAAGTGAAACTCTCCTCATGCCCCTGCCATTCACAGGTAAGAGGATGATAGATCTCGCCCAGGATCTCAGCGAATGTAGACTTACCGTTACCGCGCGATCCCTTAAATATTAGAGTTGGCAACTTCTGATAGTTGGTGTAGCAAAATACTGCCAGGTACTCTTTGATGAATTGCTTGTACTGCCCGAATCTGTCTTCTAAATATCCTTCGATAAAGTCGTTATCTTTCTCAACTATTGGTAAAGGCGCATGATGAACTTCAATTATCCCACTATCAAGGTTAAGTCTGTAATATGACTCTTCAGCTTGAATATCTCCTACATAATCTATACGGCTAAGGTGGCTGATATGCTTACTGTTGACCAGATAATCAAAGGCTTTGGTTTTTTCGTTGGGAGAATAATTTGTATCTGTTAAAATATGAAATTTACTCTTGCCGATCTTTTCAATATAGAATTCTTCGTTTACTAAACCAAGCTCAAATACATCAGTACCATAAGACCAGTAGGGATTACACCTGATAGGTAAATCAAGTTTCTCCATCCAAAAAGTCTGATTACAAGTAGAGCAACGTATAAACCAATTCTTGCTCGTCTTGGAATATTCAATAAATGCTGAGGGTGTGTTATCCTGATGAAATGGGCAGTATATCTGAGTTTTTCTCTTCACTGATAATGGATCAAGAATATCATCCTTGCATGTTAATATTTCCAGGTGTCTATCCCAAACTGCCCCATGTCTAATAACATCAAAATTGTCCCCCTGAAAATTAGAAGATACAATAGCATTATCAGGCGAGCCAAAAATAAATCTCGCTTTATCACTAACAGAAGGATCACTTTCAGGAATAAGAATTTTAACTATATGTTCACCAATACTGGCGTATGTCTTTTTACTATAGACTCTGTGATTGAAGAATACAAGAATGTGGAACTTATGCTTGTGAGTAGTGTGGCTTTTACTGGTGATTAAAAAATAATTTAGGTTATGCGATTTCAGGCTGGCTTCAGCATCCGATATTTTTAACCCTTCGTCCACGTCAATAATGAAGCCATTACTGTATAGAAATTTTGTTCCGTCCCTGTTTCCATCTTTCCATTTTATCAATGAGTAGTTGTGTTTTTTAAGCGTTGGTTCGAAATCCCCAAATTGGATTTCTTTACTGTTAAATTTCACGCTTTTACTGGCATCATACTCCTTTGGTGCCAGCGATAATTCTATTGAGCTATTTAGATTCTTTCGCTGCTGCTGTGTTGTCATCATTATTTGTTGGTTGTATATTTGTGTTGTTGTACATCATAGTTTTCAAATTTCTAATAGCTTGACCATAAGCTAAAGGCAATACACTCGTATTACCCTGATAGTAATCATTTGCCAGTTCATTGATTCCAATACCTTCAAATAAAAATGTTGATTTGTTATTTTCTCTGACATGTCCTGTTAACGGCTTTTGTTTTGTGATTAAAAATGCCGCCAAATAGAAATCGTTTGTAGTGATTGTAGAATTCATAAGCTGTTTTTTGGTTTCGCCAGACTCCTTAACAGGAGCTTGGCTTGTTGTTAATATTGATAAAACCGATCAGCCTTGCTGATCAGAGTATCCAATGATTGGATGTTTTAAATTGGATGGCTTAATTATTTGTTCGTATACTTTAAGATACGGAAATTACGTGCCCGTGTCAATTTTATTTTCCTGCCTCCGATAATAAACTGTATACCAATATTAGTTAACGCTATCCATCTCACATAAGTAGCAACGCAAAAATAATTTTCACAATCGTTATCTTTTAATACCATAAACCGAAAACTGTTACGGAAAACAATGACAAACTTTAAAAGCCGGACGTTTTTCAGGTATTAGATATGTGTGAATTTAGTTATAGATATGGCGGCAGCAACTCTGCCGCCTTTTATTTTGCCCCATGAGATATTTTTCAACTTGACTAATGAGATAAAATATTCAATCTTTAGCTTATGACTTATTTGGTTAAAAATGTATACATTGACCAGCCTGTTCAAAACGAAAATTGTACAGAACAACACATTTTACGGACTACAATTCAATATGATCAAGAAATTGATTTCCCTTTTATTTTGGGGAAAACTACGAGTATTTTTTCGAAAAACCCTGTCGGTAATAATCAAGGTATATGTAAAGCAAGGATAATCGAACATCTATTCGTAACTGAAACAGGTTTTTTTAAACAGGTTATTAATATTGGTGAATTTGGTTGGTATTTCGTAGCACTCCCGTATGGAATGATATTTAAAAGTCTATTATATGAACCTATAGATTTAGATATTGATCTTTATATTCGCGACAACAAGAACCTTTATAAGAACTTAAAAAATCACAATAACAAAATAGATCCTTTTGAACGCGGTCTGCTATTTAGCTTTTACAACCCCACAAGCATAAGTACAATCTCAATAAAAGGTCAAATTATTAAGGACACCCGTGACATATATTCTAAATTAAAAGCTAACCCTATTGATCTTGAGTTGCGAGAGTACTATCTGAAACGATGCCTTGCAAAGGCTGCGACAACGGAACCATATACAGAACCAGCTTCAAACTTGATGAATATGGATGAGGCCTCCACTTATCTGGGTATAAGCGTCTCTACATTGTACAACTGGATTAGTGGTGATAATTTCGAGGTTATAAAAGTCGGCGGAAAAAATAAATTCAGAAAGTCAGACTTGGAACAATATTTAGAAAATCAGACCAAGAAACCAAAAACAGGAAGGAGAAGAGGGAAACGCTAGCGAAATCACCTGTGCCAGATTTGTGCCAGAAAGGCATCAAAAACGGGTGAAAATGAGTGAAATTGAAGGAAATCGTAACACCAAGCAAATCACCGTAAGACACTGTCCTGTAATGTAATATGTTGGTAATTAAGGGTATCTAATAATGGAGCCGGCGAGGCTCGAACTCGCGACCTTTTGACTGCCAGTCAAACGTTCTCCCAACTGAACTACGGCCCCATTTCTACAATAGGTTTTATTAATATATATTTTAGATTGCCTGTGTCAAGGGGTTTATGGCTTGAAAAATTGCCAAGAAACGCTTAGCAGCCAGAATGACTCTGTAATTTATTAACAACCTGATTCGACTTTGACTAAGATTACCGCTCTACTGCGGCTTGAATAAATAGCTCCCTACTTTTTGTCCTTAAATTGTCATATCGGAAAACCTATTTTATTTGGCTATTAAATCATTTTTAAATGATGAGAGCTTTCCTTTAATTTGCCATATCCTCAATTTCAAGTCATCACGCGATTCAAGAAGGTCATCCATATCCTCATTTAAATAGCGCAATTCTCTCGAATTAATTGTTATAGGCTCATGACGCAACATAACTTTCAATGGTGATATTCCGGGGAATTTCTTAATAACCTCGGAGTCAGAATCATTAAATCAATAGTTGTAAAACCTTTTTCAGCGCGAGTTACCTTAAGAGGA
This sequence comes from Candidatus Zixiibacteriota bacterium, assembly GCA_021159005.1. Lineage (NCBI taxonomy): Bacteria > Pseudomonadati > Candidatus Zixiibacteriota > Candidatus Zixiibacteriota bacterium. The sequence continues at coordinate 7,887 of JAGGSN010000168.1, forward strand.
TAATATAGAAAGTCTGTTTTGAATTGATATTGAATAGCATCATTAGTCTTGGGCGTTTCATCTAATGAAACCACATCAAAAACAAACCATTTAAATCATTCATTGATATACTCATCCATAACAAATTTTAAGCCATCGGGAATTCTCGGATTATCAACCCCCTCAGAAACGAGATATTTCTTAACCCATTCTATAAAACCATTATTATTAATAACGTGCGATACTAAAATATCGTGAGCCCCGATTTTCTCATGAAAGGTTGCTTCACCGGCAGGAGATATATCTTTGCCATGATTTCTACCCATGCTACGGTAGTATGCTTCGGATAATTTTCTGTTTATCAAAGCTGTCGCTTTTCTAAATACGTCCACATCGCCTTTTTTGACTTCGGGTTCTGATGGCAGCGGCATTACCCCTCAAGGATTTTCGTTGTCGCAGATGCTCTTAAATCTGTTGACAGCAGCAGGATTTCTTCCGAGCCATTCCAGGCAATCATCGCCCGCTGGTTGGGTTCAAAAATTTCGATTCTGCTATCGAAAGGAATTGAACCTCGATCTGCATAAGTTGTTTGTGTGCCGAAAGCAATCAATAAACAGCAAATCCCTGAAACCAAAGGGAAGATTAACATCTCCTTGTCTTTCTTTAGAATACCCCAAGATGCTTGCATTGATGTCCATGTATAGAATACTCTGCCTAACATTTAATCTCCGATAGTTTTACTTTTACTCCGCCGCCCAGCCTTCCGGAAAACCAAACATCGATTCCGACTCAGTCGCCTCTTTCAGTATCATGCGCGAAATTACCAAACGCTGAACCTCGGAGGTGCCCTCGCCTATCTCATCAAGCTTGACATCACGCCACATTCGCTCGACCGGGAATTTATCGGTCAGGCCAATCTCGCCAAGGATGCCAATTGCTGACCAGCAAACATAAGTGCCAGCCTCAGAGGCGAAAAGCTTAGCCATCGCCGATTCTTTCGAGAACCGCTGGCCGGAATCTTTTAACACCGCCGAATGATAAACCAAATGACGCGCCGCCTGAATCTGGGTCGCCATATCAGCCAATTTAAAACCTATCCCCTGCTGATAACCAATCGGTTTGCCAGCCTGTTTTTTTAGTGCGGCATATTTGACAGCTACATCATAAGCGCCCTGCGCTAAACCTAATGCCATCGCCGCAATAGAGACTCTGCCGCCATCAAGGGTAATCATAAACTGCTTGAATCCGTGTCCCTCTTCGCCGACAAGGTCTTCATCGGGAATAAAGACATCATCAAAATGAAGGAAGCGTGTATCGGAGCCGCGCAGTCCCAGCTTGTTTTCTTTCTTGCCGCTGGAAAATCCCTCAGTACCATGTTTGACTATAAATGATGAGATACTCTTAGAGCCGGGTTCCTTAGAGGTGCGCGCCGTAAATACAGCCGTACTACAGATTCCGCCACAGGTAATCCAGCATTTAGTGCCGTTGACTTTATAGCCGCCGTCAACTTTGGCAGCGAAAGTTTTAGTGCCACCGGCATCAGAGCCCGCCCCCGGCTCGGTTAGGCCGAATGCCGCCAGCTTGCCGCCGGAGGTTATTTCCGGCAGGTATTTTTGTTTCTGCTGTTCCGTGCCAAATTTATATATCGGGTAATTGCCAAGCGAATTGTGCGCCGCGACAGTAATGCCTGTCGAACCGCACACACGGGAAAGCTCTTCCACCGCAATAGCATACGTTAACGTATCAGTATAGCTTCCGCCATACTTCTTATCGACCTGCATCCCCAGCAAACCCATTTCAGTAAGCTTGGGTATGATATGATCAGGGAACACCTGCTCACGGTCAACCCGCGTAGCATAAGAATTAACTTCGCTTTCGGCGAATTCCCGGATTTTCAGTCTATATTTTTCATGTTCCGGAGTTGTCCACATATTTTATCCTATAATTTAAACTATTGGTTTAACTAATTTACGCAATGTAATGATATATTGCATAATAGCAAATAATTATTTAATATTATTATTGTCCTTTCTTGCCCAGGTTCCTGTATATGACCATCCGCTGAACTTCCGATGTACCCTCGTAAATCTCGGTTACTCGAGCATCACGGAAATAACGCTCCACTGCATACTCCTTGACATAGCCATAGCCGCCATGAATCTGCACCGCCTGATTGGCGACAAAGTTAGCAGTCTCCGAGGCAGACAGTTTAGCCATTGAGCAATACTTTGAGGCGCGTCCTTTGTCTTTCATTACCGCCGCTTTATGGATAAGCAGTCTGGAGGCTTCAATCTTCAACGCCATATCCGAAAGCTTAAATTGGATAGCCTGAAAATTGGCAATCGGTCGTCCGAACTGCTCGCGTTCATGAGCATATTTATAAGCCTCCTCATAGGCGGCTTGAGCAATACCTATAGCTTGGGCGGCGATGCCTACTCTGCCATTATCGAGCAGACTTAAGGCGATTTTAAAACCCTTATTCTTTTCGCCGATAAGGTTTTCTTTGGGAACTTTGCAATCGATAAATGAAACCTCGCGCGTATCGGATGCCTTAAGTCCCATCTTTCTTTCTTTAGCGCCAATATTCAAACCATCAGTACCGGCATCGATAATAAAACATGATATACCCTTGGAGCCGGCTTCTTTATCGGTTAAGACAAATGCTATAAATACTTTTGCAAAACCGGCAGAGGTTATAAAAGACTTGGAGCCGTTTAGAACATAGCCGTCATCGGTTTCGACTGCAGTAGTTTTAAGCGAACCGGCATCGGTGCCGGAATTAGGTTCGGTCAGGCAATAGGCGCCGATATATTCGCCTGATGCCATTTTCTCGAGGTACTTATCTTTTAGATAATCGGAGCCAAACTCATAAAGCGCCCGACAGCAAAGCGAATCATGCACAGAAAGCCCGACCATAACAGCCGCCGACCCTCTGGCAAGCTCCTCCATGGCGCAGGCATAAGACAATGTATCGAGTTCTAAACCGCCGTATTTTTCGGGCAATAGCATCCCGAAATAACCCAGCTCAGCTAACTCAGCATATATCTCTTGAGGAACCTTCTCTTCCTCATCCATTTTTTCGGCGATAGGCATCAGCTTTTTCTCGGCGAACTCGCGAGCCGCCTCCGCCATCAGTTTTTGGTCTTCACCAAGTTCAAAATCCATAAATCACACCTTTTATTTTTGTTTATAATCGTAAAATCCCTTGCCGGTTTTACGGCCTAAATAGCCGGCTTGCACCATCTTTCTCAGAAGCGGGCAGGGACGGTATTTGGGATCGTTATAGCCTTCAAATAATACTTCCATAATCGCTAAGCAAACATCCAAGCCGATAAAATCTGCCAACCAAAGCGGGCCCATCGGATGGTTCATACCAAGCTTCATAACAGTGTCGATAGCCTCGGCATCGGCGACTCCCTCCATCAAGCAGTAAACCGCCTCGTTAATCATAGGCATCAATAAGCGGTTGGCTATAAAGCCGGGATAGTCGTTGACCTCAACAGGCGTTTTGCCGAGCTTCTCGCAGGTCTCTTTGATAACAGCATAAATTTCATCAGAGGTGGCCAGACCGCGAATTATCTCTACTAATTTCATCATAGGCACGGGGTTCATAAAGTGCATGCCGATAACCTTGTCGGGTCTTTTTGTGCAGGCTGCTATGGCTGTAATCGGCAATGATGACGTATTGGATGCCAGTATCGCATCGGGTTTGCAGATGTTGTCGAGTTTCTGGAAAACCTCCTTTTTAGCAGACATCTCCTCGAAAACAGCCTCAATTATGAGATCAGCATTAGCGGCATCATCGATATTAGTTGATGGCTTTATTTTGCTCATGGTTTCCGAGATTTTTTCGAGAGTGATTACGCCTTTTTTTGCCTGACGGTCGAGGTTTTTCTTGATTGTTGCCAAGGCTCTATCCAGAAATTCCTGTTTGGTGTCAATCATGAGTACATCGAAACCATTTTGGGCGAAAACGTGGGTTATGCCGTTGCCCATTGTGCCGCATCCGATAACGGCAATGTTTTTTATATTCACAATACCTCCGATTCTATAAATTTAAAACTGACAATCATCATTTCAATAGGTCAACCCGTTGATATTAAGAGAAATATTTCACAAACATCGGTGGATAAGATAAGCTATTATTTTTAGAATGTAAAGCACAAATAGAGATTTT
>JAGGSN010000169.1 GCA_021159005.1 Candidatus Zixiibacteriota bacterium
TGAAGCAAAAAACAGAACACAGGTGTTTATAAAGATATTCTAACGGCTTATTGTTTTATATGTTATGGCTTAAGCAAGTTTCATTTATCGTATATCAATTGGAGAATTCTATTGAAAAGGCCGGACAGTAGTGTTATGAAATATATAATTTGCTAGCGTAGATTTTGCGATTTAGATATTTCCTCTGGTTACCAAGCGATGGTTGGTAATCAGCACCAGACCGTTAACAAAATTAAGAATTTAAGTTTTAAGATAATATACACTGCTGCGTAAAGATACATTATAATACGCCTTAGGTTGTTGATAACAGGTAATATTGAAATTAATTTCAACACTATGGAAAAAGTCGGGATTGGAGAACCCCGACTATTAAGTGATTATATTATTAATCAAAACTTAATAACACCGACTTTCCAGTCGGGGCGGGCTTTATCAACAACCTGATAGAAATTAAAATCCCCGCTCCTGTTTATTGTTTTGATTCTATATTAACAATTCAATGGTTAAATCTTGAGTTAGATGACTTTCTTGGCTTCCTCCCAGAAATCGTCCATTTCCTCAAGAGTTGATTCTGCAGGGGTTTTGCCGATTTCGGCGAGTTTTTTCTCGATATATTGAAAACGTTTAATAAACTTGTTGTTAGAGTTATCAAGCGCTTCTTCAGCTTTTAATCCAAGGTGGCGGGTAAGGTTAACAATGGAAAAAAGCAGGTCGCCAAGTTCAGAGTGGAGGGCATCTTTATTTTTCTGTTGGAAAGCTTCTTCAAATTCGGCAATCTCTTCCTTTATTTTATTTACAACCTCAGATGCTTCATTCCAATCAAACCCTATTTGACCGACTTTTTCCTGTATTCGGTAAGCCTTTAAGAGCGCCGGCAGAGATTTTGGCACTCCTTCAAGGATGGAATAATCTTTATTGTTATCGCTTTTAATAATTTCCCAATGATTTTCAACCTCAGATGGCGTAAGTTCGATTTGGTCTTTGAATACATGCGGATGTCTTTTAATCAATTTATCAGATATTTTACGGCAAACATCCTCCATTGTAAATTGATTTTTTTCTTTTGCCATTTGCGCATGAAAGACAATATGCAGAAGCAGGTCGCCAAGTTCCTCCGCCATATTATTCGGGTTTTCACTGTCAATAGCCTCAAGAACTTCATAGGCTTCTTCTATAAGATATGGTTTTAGCGACTTATGATCCTGAATTTTATCCCAGGGACAGCCATCGGGACCCCGCAATCGAGTCATGATGTCGAGTAACCGTTGATATTGATTCATTGCGGCAATGTATTTATTTTTTTAGTGGTTGTCAAGTTCACGATTTTTATTTATTCAAGGAAATAATTTTGTTGCTTGATGATTGACTTTTGTTCAACAAATTATTATTCTTTCATCGGAGAGATGTCCGAGTTGGCCGAAGGAGCACGCCTGGAAAGTGTGTAGCCCTCACAAGGGGCTCCAGGGTTCGAATCCCTGTCTCTCCGATGTTGTTGACAACCCCTTTAGAATCAACATATTAACTTAATCGGTGGCATTAAGAACTGCCAAAATTCTGCCAATTTATAAGGAAAGGCAGTGAATTAGGAGGAAAATCATGGGTAGAGTGACAAAAGTCAATACCTGCGAATATAAGAAAAGCGGGTATTATAAATGTCGCTGTTTACATATACCACCTTAACTAAGTGTCCGTCAAATCGGGTGAATATCACCATTTAATTTGTTTGATATAAAGACATTAACCTCCAATTAATGCTTTTCCGGCAGACCTCAACAAAGGATAAATAATCGTTTTGAATAAATTTTATGTTTACTTCTTACGGTTAATTGTTGTAATATGTATATTTAAAGTTTTATTTTTGTTGAAGATTTAAGAAGTAATGAATATTTTTAAAGGAGTAAGGAAATGAAACTAACCCATCGAGAGTCTGATAATGTAATTATCCTTGAACCTAAAGGTAAAATCATGGGCGGCCCCGACGCTACTATGCTTCATGATAGGCTCCATGATTTTATTGATCAGAATAAGAAGAAAGTTATTATTGATCTGGCTAAGGTAGAATGGATGAACTCAACCGGTCTGGGAATATTGATTTCCGGGCTAACCACCATGAGAAACAATGGCGGTGAATTAAAGCTTGCCGCAGTTACCGAAAAGATTGAATCTTTACTAACTATTACCAAGCTTATCACTGTTTTTGAAAACTATGATACAGTAGATGCGGCAATTGAAAGCTTTAAGTAGAAATTTGCTTGCCGTTCAGACAACAACTGAGATTATCTGATGAATATGTTTTAAATGGTGTTTTAGAGAATTATTTGATGATTAGTTATTAATCGAGGAAATATATGGATAAACCTGTAATATCCGGAAATTCCATCATTGTTCCATCTGATTCTGTGTATCTTGCCGCTGTAGATGATTTTTTATCTACCAGACTCACCGAGGAAGGTATTTCACAATCAATTGCAGCTGATGTGGCTATTTCTGTTTCCGAGGTTGTTACCAATGCTATCAAACATGGCAATTCCGATGACATTAATAAAAAAGTAACCGTTAAATATGAGCTTAGCCAGGATGAAATAATAATTTATGTTAAAGATGAGGGAAATGGATTCAACCCTGACGCTATCCCTGATCCAACAGATAATAATAATTTATTAAAAAAAGTCGGCAGAGGGATTTTTATTGTCCGGTCGCTTCTCGACTCGATTGATTTTAATTTTACCAATGATGGTACAGAGGTAATCCTGAAAAGAAGCATTGTAAGAGAATAGCATTTCACTTTACCGGCTGGGCGTTAGATGAGTCTTAGTTTTTTAATATCTCTCGTATACCTTGCCTCTGCTTTAGTATTGTTTCTTATAGCTGGAGTCATCCTTAAGGAAAACGTCAGATCTAATAAAAACCGCGTGGTTGCGGCTATGCTTTTCTGGGCAGGTCTGGCGCCTTTTTTAGCTGCAATATATAGAACAGTTATTATAGAACCTGAACGGTTATCGCAGTCAATTATTAATATCTTTTATATCTGGGAATTGTTTTTCCCAACTCTTCTCTGGTTTTCTATATTGTTTCCCGAACCATTACCATTTTATCATCGTCATAAGCGGTTATTACAACTGGCGTTTATTCCTCACATTTTCCATATCATCCTTGTTATTTTCCTTTTAGAGCCTGAAAAGCTTATCGGTTTTGTTGATTTCAATACATCAATTCCTATTTTAGGTCTGTTTATCGGTTTTATTAACTCTTTATTAAAACTGGCAACCGGTTTTTTAGGATTCCTATTCTCGTTCCATACTCGGTTTTTCTCGCTTATAAATTTTGCCTATGTAATGTTTGCCATATATTTTCTTCATAAGGGCTTTAAGCAAATAATAAATCCTGCTTTGAGAACTCAGGTGAGAATTGTTATAATGGGAATTTTGGCGGCTATTGGTTTTTATGTAATCGCTGTAATCATTCCCACGATACTTTCCTTGAAATTCCCCCGGGGAATCAGAGAGGTGATGATAATAGTCGCTTTAATTGTCGGACCTGGCTCGATTGCCTGGTCGATAATTAAGTATCGCTTTCTGGATATCGGCTTGATAGCCCGCCAAAGTTTGGTTTACACCATAACAACAGCTATTGTAGTCGGCGGCTATCTTTTGATAATAACTCAGCTTTCCTCCCTGTTTTTTTCGATACTGGGTTTTCAATCGCGAATACTCGACATCCTTATTGTGGTTATCCTGCTGCTATTTTTTCAGCCTATATATAATCAAGTCGATGATTTTGTGCGGCGGTTATTCATTAGAAGCCGCGGCGATTACCGTCATCTGATGGAAGAGTTTTCCAAAGAATTGATTACTGTCTTCGATATGAATCGTCTATCTGTAATTATCAATGATACGCTCAATCAGAAGATGTTTATCGAGAGAACATATTTTGCTTTAAAACAGGATGAAAGAAATACATATAAGCTAATAGGCGAATCGAGAGAATTTTCACTTGAGAAAAAGATACTTGACCTGCTGCTGGAAAAACAACAGCCAGTATTTATAGGTAATCTGAAAAGACTGACGCGCGAGGGCTACTTTGCCGGTCATCTTATTGAGCTGGACGGATACCTTATTCTTCCGTTAACCGATAAAGGCATTCTGGTTGGCATAATATCCACCTCCCGAAAAGTAGCTGGTTTTCGCTATACTTATGAGGATATAACCTTGTTGTCAGTCATGGCTAACCAGGTTGTAGCAGCGATAAACAACGCCCGGTTATATGCCGAATCACTTGACAAGCAGCGTTTAGAGGAAGAATTAGCAGTCGCCCGTCAGATACAAATGAATCTTCTGCCAAAAACGGTTCCTGTGTATGAAAAATATGAATTTGCGGCTTTTAATCATCCCTCCCGTCAGGTAGGCGGTGATTACTATGATTTCCTGAAGATGCCCGATGGTAATATTTGCTCTATTGTAGCGGATGTTTCCGGGAAAGGGGTTGGAGCGGCTTTGCTGGTAGCCCGTTTACAGGCGGTTCTTCAAACCGAATGCAAGCGCGGCCTGCCGATTGACGTGATGCTTGCCGGCATCAATGATTTTCTGGTCAACTCGACTACTCCTGATAAATTTGTTACGATGTTTTTCTGTGAGCTTGATTGCGAGAACGGGCATTTATCTTTCTGCAATGCCGGTCATAATTATCCGTTTATTTTGAGAAACAACAATGAGATAGAATATCTCAAAGAAGGCGGTTTGGTTTTGGGAGCTTTTGCCGGCGCAAAATATCAACACGCAAAATTAAACCTTGAGAAAGGCGACATATTGGTTATTTATACCGATGGCCTCTCTGAGGCATTTAACGATAATGAAGAGGAATATGGTGAGGAAAGGCTTATAAGCGATGTACGTAAAGCGCGGTCAAAACCAGCTCAGTTTATATGCGGGCATCTGATTAAGAATATCCGTCAATTTGCCAGCGATTCCGTTGAGGTCGATGATATGACACTTATAGTGATAAAGGCTAAATAAAGCAAAGATGTCTATAGTCCGGACTACCTAATCTGGCAGATTGACAGAAGGGAACAATTAGATTACCTTATTCAACCCGAAACTAACCAAATAGGAGAAAAAATGGAACTTTCATCAGAAATGATAAAAAATCTTTCCATGGATCAATTAGAGCTATTAAAGGAACTTGGCGAGCTGGCAAAAAAGGAAGCTGATTATACTAAAATAATTGAGAATAACAGACGTATGTCAGAAAAAGTCGGTTTAGCCAGAGACCGCGAAGATTCCAAATGTATAGCAGAAGATCATGAATTCGATAACCTTATTTCGGTTCAAGCAATATATGATAGAGAACAAATAAAGCTGAAAATTAAATCCGTATTTCAAGCGTTGACAGATAACGGCTTGGGCAAATTGGGAATAGTAAAGCGGCAGACCGAAAATTATGGGTTGCAAGCGAATAAGCCAGATAAGGATGTTTAAGCCGCTGCGATTTTACGGGCGGGAAAACTGCCAAGCCAGCACTTAGCAGCCAAAGTGTAATATATGCCTATTTAGGGTCGGCCTTCAATATCATCCCACCGCAATCGCCCATTACCGGCGGATCGCCGGCTCCGCGGAAATAGTTTACCAAGTAGATAATATCGCTGCCGATTACCTGGCAATCGCCGTTAGCATCGCCCGCTAAATATGGTTCGGGAGCAGGATTAATTCCCCGGAAATAGTTTATCAAATAGGTAACATCCGAACCAATAACCCGTCCATCACCATTGGCATCGCCCGGAACGAATGATTCGGTTATCTCAATAGACAATTGTGTCTCATCGAAACTGCCGGTAATATCAGCTGCAACGGCGAAAAATGTAATTGAGGCAGCATCATCAGGAATACCTGATAAAACGCCATTTGATACCAGAACTAAACCGGTGCCATCGAGATCGCCGTCCCTATCTGTCCAGACTAAACTGTCAGTGCCGCCAGTTGCTTCCAGCTGATAATTATATGGCGAATCAACACAGCCATCCGGCAGCTCAGTAGTCGTAATCTCTACTGCCTGGTTAATAGTGATATCAAAAGCATTATCATCCATATCGCCGACACTATCCTTAACTCTGGCAGTGAATAATATAGGTCCGGCTAAACTGGCAGAACCTGACAGCAATCCCGATGAAGAAAGCGATAATCCGGTGCCCTCAAGGTCATTGTTCAAATCAGACCAGGCAATAGAGCCGGTGCCGCCTGAAACCTCAAGCTGTTGTGAGTAAGGACGATTGATTGTCCAATCCGGCAGGGTATCTGTAGTTATTTCTAAGGATTGATTAATTGTGAAGCTAAAGGCTTTGCTGTCGCTTTGACTGCCCTGATCCTCGACTAAGGCGGTGAAATTAACGGGACCTGCGGATGTTGGCATGCCGGATAACAAACCGCCTGATGAAAGAGCAAGCCCGGTACCTATAAGGTCGCTATACTGATCGCTCCAGCTTAAATTGCCGACACCGCCAGTTGCCTCAAGCTGTTGAGAGTACGGCAAACCAACATTCCAATCGGGAAGCGAGGTTGTAGTTATCTCTAAAATCTCCATTGTCATCGGGAATGTTATATAATCAATCCAGGCGCAATCACTGCCATTACTTACCGAGCCATCCTTAAAATATTCCCATTTAAAATTACGTTCGCCGGCGCTTACGCTAAATCCGGCTTCTGTCCAATCATCCTCGCCCGACCATTCATCCTGCAGATAGCCATCAATATAGAACTTAAGATAATCATAATTGTTTTCTGATGAGACTTTAAAATGGAAAGAAATTGTATCGGGTGATGAAACATTATAATCGATCTCAATAGTTGATGTCTGCCCATCGCTAATATCGCCCGATTTGGCAGAGTAAGAACCCTCATACACATCGCTGGCAACAATTATCCAGTTAGCATTGCCGCCCATCTGCCAATCGAAAGAACTGAAATCTCCGGTTTCGAAATCCTCTATGGTGGGGTCTACGGTTATAGCGAAGAAGACGGTATCGGCATAACCGCCGGAGGCAGTAATCCCGAGTTCAAAATCAAGGCGGTGATCACTTGGGCAGTCTCCCTGAACAACAAAAATATATTCCGCTATTGAGATGCTTGTACCGCCGGCTGGGGAAATATCAGGATATGAAGATACTGATTGCAATATATCAATATAGCTGTCAGTTGAAGATAGCGCCGCATTAACACCGCTGGCTAACTGACCGCCATTATTGATTAATGTGATATTCATAGAAACAGTATCGCCGGCGCTGATATTTTCCGCATTATGTTCATAGAATTCCAATGCTGGCGGCATCGACTGCATTTGAACATCCACCACGACAACATTACGGTCAATTACCGTGATGCTATTAACGGTATGCGGATAATAGCCTGGAGCAGTAAAGCGCAAATTATATGTGCCGGCTTCAATCATCCTGTAATAATCGCCGGCATCCGGGTCGGTGTAAACCTCGGAACTATCGATATCATGACCGATAACAGAAACCGTTGCCGCCACCGGCAAGCCGGTTGAGATATCGGCAACAACTCCCCTGATGCCATAGAAGGCTTGTTCTATATATGACAGAAGCGCGCCTTTGTTATATGTCCAGTGGGCATCAAGCTGACTTTCGGGCAGAAGTTTAGTGCTGGATAATTCTATCGTTGTTTCGCGGCAGCCTTTCCAGTAGTTTAAATAGTCCTGACGGCCGCCAGCAATAGGATACCAGGCATAGCCGTTGGTTATTCCATTATTCAGGTCGGTCATATATCCCGAGGGGCTGTTAGCCTGCGCCGAGTCGGCATATTCGCGGCAAATATCGACAAACCAATCATTATCGGTATGAAGGCGCGACCAAGTATCCCATGGATAATTGACAACCTCGGCACCGCCATGAAAATTGGTTGAAATAGTAAAGCTGTGCTGGTCGAAGAAATTCATCATGGCTATTGTTTCCTGCTGCCATGAGGCTCCATCCGGATGTGGTCCGTTATCGGGATCAGGGAAATTTCTATTTAAGTCTTCGCCATTGGCATTCCACCGTCTGGCGCCATTGACACTATTATTGCCGGTGTAATAGGTACCATCGGGATTGGCAAGGGGGTTAATCCATATTTCCATGCTGTCTAACATTCTTGTCGCTTGCGGGTCAGTTCCATAATTTGTCAGCAAATAATCTATTAGCCGAAGCATTAAGATATAACCGGTAGTCTCATCGCCATGCATGGTGGAAGAATACATTATCTCCGGTTCATTTTCCTCAATATCGACATTAGCTGAAAGCTTGGCGAACAAAATCTCGCGGCCTTGTACCGAATTGCCAATATTCTCAACCCTACAAAGAGTGGGATAATCGGTTGCAAAAGCATACATCATAGCGACATACGCCTCGTATGTCGGGTAAGTATCCCAATCCAGTATGATATCTTTATCATCGGACATCCGGGGTTCTATTAATGATCCCGGGTCGGGCAATATCGTATAATCATAACCGAGGGTTTTAAAATTATCAAACTGACTATCGGTGGCATAGGCGAAAACGATGTTGTCTTTAACATTATCGATAGAAACAATCCGCGTCAATTTACCCAAATCATCGCCCGGATATATCTGAAATTTAAAATATACCTGATTGTTGTCATCGGCTAAAGATATTGCCGAAAAAATGAGAAATAAGATAATCACATAAAAAACGAGGTGTTTTAACATAAATTCTCCATTTCAAAATAATGCTTAAGAATTCTCTATTTCACCAGACCAATTGAAGTTAGATTAACTTCTTATTATGTAAATATATTAAATAATTATTAATTAACAAGGCATTTTATTTATATTAACATTCACTACTGTCCGGCCTTTTGCAGAACATTATAATCAACGTCACTCCCGTGAAAACGGGAGTCCAGAGATTGGTCATGCCGATAC
>JAGGSN010000170.1 GCA_021159005.1 Candidatus Zixiibacteriota bacterium
TCCGAAAGAATATCATACTTCTACCTAATTTGCAAGCATTAAGTGAACAGTATTGCTGCTAATCCGGATTATTTATAAATTCCAGCATAAGATACTGCAATTTGCCATAATATTTATGACCAATTCGGGCTAATAGCTAATCGTAAAACATTCAGGTGTCAGGATTTCGTCCGCCTGAGGTCTCATTAATTATAAATTTAATCTGCCATAGGCGGATTTTTCCACCAGAGTTGTCGGAAGTAACTTCCGACAACACAATAAAAAAGCAGGCGTTAGTATGTCGTCAGCCTAAGGTGGATTCCATCCCAACACATAAAATAAATTGGCAGGGGTCGAGGACTCCCGCCCTACTGAATTCTAATTTTCACTGGCATGACCGGCCTGCAAAATTTGAAAAGCATTTAAATATTACCACTTTCAAAGAAAGTGGTTTTTAAAATCGGAATAAAAAGCTTTTTGCAAAAATAATTATTTATAGCACAGTAGGCCAAAACCCTCCCCGTGGTTTTGACTATTAAAGTTGGCGCACCGGGACGTACGCCAACCACATATTACTACCCTTAAAAAAAATGGTTTTCTAAATCGGAATAAAGATATTATTTATCTTTATCATCAACTACTTCGAAATCAGCATCAACAGCGCCATCGCCTTTATCCTTGGTATCCTCTTTAGCATCATCGGAGGCGGCGGCCTGTTCGGCGGTTTGCTGTTCGGCGCCAGCCTCAGCCGATTCGGCGGCGGTTTTTTTGTATATCTCCTCCGCCAGTTTATGCGATGCCGACATTACTTCCTCGACCGCTTTGTTGATAGCCTCAACATCGTCTGATTTCAAAACCTCTTTGCAGCTGTTTACAGCCTGTTCGATTTTCTGTTTATCGTCATCTGAAATTTTATCGCCATATTCTTTAAGCGATTTTTCGGTGGAATAAATCATCGAATCGGCTTTGTTTCTTGCCTCCACTAATTCACGATGCTTTTTATCTTCTTCGCCGTGAATTTCGGCGTCTTTTTTCATTTTGTCGACTTCAGCATCGGATAAACCGGATGATGATTCAATCTTGATTGATTGTTCCTTGCCAGTGCCTAAATCCTTAGCGGATACGTTCAAGATGCCGTTAGCGTCAATATCAAAAGTTACTTCGACTTGCGGAATGCCCCTCGGCGCCGGCGGAATGCCAACCAGCTCGAACCGTCCCAGCGTGCGGTTATGAACCGCTAAACCGCGTTCGCCCTGAAGGACATGAATGCTGACAGCCGGCTGGTTGTCGGCAGCGGTCGAGAATATTTGAGTCTTTTTCGTGGGGATTGTCGTATTGCGATCTATCAGCTTGGTGAAAACGCCGCCCAGCGTCTCAATACCCAGCGATAATGGCGTAACATCCAGAAGAAGCACATCTTTAACATCACCGGCAATAATGCCAGCCTGAATAGCCGCTCCGATAGCGACTACTTCATCAGGATTAACTCCCTTGTGCGGGTCGCGCTTAAATATCTCCTTAACAACCTCCTGAACCTTGGGCATGCGAATCATGCCGCCAACTAAAATAACCTCATTGATATCCTCAGGAGATAGTTTCGCATCCGCTAAAGCCTGACGGCATGGCTCGGCAGTGCGCTGAATCAAATCATCGCATAGCTGTTCCAATTTGGCGCGCGTAAGCGTCAAATCGAGATGCTTGGGACCTGCCTGGTCGGCTGTTATGAATGGCAAATTGATATTAGTCTGCATAGTGGATGACAGTTCGCATTTCGCTTTTTCGGCAGCTTCTTTCAGACGTTGAAGCGCCATTCTGTCATCGCGAAGGTCGATGCCCTGTTCCTTTTTGAACTCATCAGCCAGATAGTCAATTATGCGCTGGTCGAAATCATCGCCGCCGAGATGCGTATCGCCATTGGTGGAGCAGACCTCGAATACTCCCTCGCCGAGTTCTAAGATTGAAACATCAAAAGTGCCGCCGCCGAGGTCGTAAACGGCAATTTTCTGATCCTTTTTCTTCTCGAGGCCGTACGCTAAGGAAGCCGCGGTAGGCTCGTTGATAATTCTTAATACTTCCAGACCGGCAATCTCGCCGGCATCTTTTGTTGCCTGACGTTGGCTGTCATTGAAATATGCCGGCACCGTAACTACAGCCTTGGTAACTTCTTCGCCAAGGTAATCCTCAGCGGCTTTTTTCATGAACTGCAAAATCATCGCTGATATTTCAGGCGGGGCATATTCCTTGCCCTGCGCCTCAACCCTGATATCACTTGGCGCCTTGATGATTTTATAGGGGACAAGTTTTTCCTCAGAGGATACTTCATCATAACGGCGTCCCATGAAGCGCTTGATAGAAAATATCGTATTTTCGGGGTTGGTGATAGCCTGTCGTTTAGCTGTTTGGCCAACCAATCGTTCGCCGGTTTTGGTAAATGCCACCGTCGATGGTGTAGTTCGAGCACCATCGGGATTGGGGATAACCTTAGCCTCGCCGGCTTCCATAACGGCAACACAGGAATTTGTAGTGCCGAGATCGATACCTATTACTTTTGCCATTTTATTTTAACTCCTTTAAAGTCATTGCAATTCTTTCATCACAAGGAATTTATATAATATATTTTATAAGAAAACGCAAGTGGACATAAAGAAAATTTCCGAAGCGGCAGGAAAGGGTTCCTGCCGCCGCTATAAAACTATTCGATATTCAAATGTAAAATCCGCGTTCAATAAAAAAAGTGCCAGGCTTCTGAATTTGCCGAAGCCTGACACAACTTGAGATAAGGAAATGAAATTACATATTTTAGAACCAATCAAGGTCATGAAGTTCAGGAACTTCCTGTTTCAATTCATTATAAATATATTCTAATTCATCGGCTATTTCTTCGATAGCCTCCGCTTGTTCCTCCAGTAATTCAGCCTGCTCTTCAAATTCTTCCGCTTCAATTTCAAGCTCTCTTTCAATATCATCGAAATCGTAATCTGAAAAGACTGCCCTGAAAACACTGCCAACTGCCTTCAATCCAAGCGCCGCCCCGCTTAAACCTATTTTAGCTCCTCTTTCTCCTATTTGCCCGGCGTATTCGGTTAGCTCCATAGTCTGATTATAAAATTCTTCTATCAATTCTTTCTGGTCATCATCGGTTTTGATATGTTTGCCGTTAATATACAGTTCATAATCTGAGGTGATTTTTATCCTGTTATAATCGCAATTATCAAAACAAATAGTGATAACATCGTCATCTATATTTGTAAAAACATTGCTATCATCGAGATAAACTTCATTAGAATAAGAGTGAGACCAGCATTCCCTGTCGGCGGCATTCAGGCAGGGGATTATCATAATAACAGTTATTAAAATTATTATATAAGTCCTCATGTTGTGGTCTCCTCTTTATATTGTTTTCCGTTTTCAAGCATTTAGCTGGGATACGAAAAATATTGAAGTTTGTTTCAAATATTTAGCTGAAAGCTAAGAGCAATTACAATATGTCACTTCAGAAGCATCATTTTTTGAATATCCGAATTTCCATCGGCAGTGAGCTTATAAAAATAGATGCCTGATGCAGCGCTTTCAGCATTCCATACAACTTGATGCCAGCCAGCCGTCTGTTTGATATTAACAAGCGTTTCCACCTGGCGGCCAAGGATGTCGTAGATGTCGATGGCTACATCAGTCGGTAGTTGAAGGTTATAGCTGATAGTAGTTCGCGCATTGAAGGGGTTGGGGTAATTAGACAAGCTAATTCCAAGCGGCAATATATTGTCATCGACCGCTATGCCTGTTGGCGTGCGGGTGATAGACCAAACGGATCTCATTGCAGTTGCAAGGTAAAGTTTGGTCGTATCACCGGGAGCAAACATCATCTCACCAACTCCGCAAGTAGAGTCAAGACCAGCATTGAATAATTCCCAGTTCTGACCGCCATTATGAGATTGACAAACACCAATATTATTTGAAGAGATAAACATATTTTGCGGATTTAATGGATTTATAGAAATACCAGAAACAACAAAATGATAAGGCGCTGACGGCAGCGGCATGTCATTATTAATATTATTCCAGCTTTCGCCGCTATCGGTTGATTCGAATAAACCTAAATAGTAGCTGCTTACATAAATATGATCGGCATCAGATGGATGGAATTCGATATCCTGAATAAATTCACCTTCCGATATTTCGGGCAGATCATCGGCTTGATGCCATGTTTCACCCCTATCATGAGAGATAAAAACCCTGTTAATTGCGTCGCCAACCGCTATTGTATTGGGGTCGGTTGGCGCAACCTCTACTACGGTATACCACATGTTTACCGGAATGTCATATGTGTACAGAGTCCAGCTTTCCCCAAAATCATCCGAGAAGTACAAACCTTGATCGGAGGTTAGGAAAAATCTTCGGGCCTCCTCATTATAACTCGAAATTGCAATATCAATATAAAATCTATCATTGGGCAAACCACTATTGAAAAATTCCCAACTCTCGCCATTATTCAATGTACGATAGAAACCGGAAGCACCTTGCGGCGGATAAGTAGTCGACCCTGTAGCGATATATATATTATCGGGATAATACTCATCAAACTCAACAGTAAGAGCTTTATGCTCTATAGGATATCCAATATCAATATAGTCCCATGTCTGACCGCAATCAGGGGAACTATAGATGCCATTTCGCGCGGCAACGATTGTGAAATCAGGATTAAAGTTACTCACTGCTAAATCCCAAGTTTCCACACAATTGATATTCGAGCTTATTTTTAACCAAGTTTCTCCATCATCCGTGCTTTTGTAAATACCGTCATGATAAGTGCCCAGATATAGAATCCCATTTGTAGTGTCTAATTCCATTGAAGCAGTTTGAACAACTTTTAAACCATTATTAATACTTCGCCATGTCTCACCGCCATCAGAGCTTTTTAATACACCATCTTCTGCCGTGCAGATTATAATAGTATTGCGATCAGATGGTAAAACTTTTACAGCTTTTATTGCCGGAGTATTAAGACCTGTTGGCGTTATATCAATCCATGATTGCCCGCCATTATAAGATTTAGCCAAACAATCCCCATTCCCCTCGTAATTCGCGTACGAAAAATACAGAATCTCGGAATCGACAGGATCTACTTCAATGCAGGTACCGAAACCGGAAGAGTCTATATTATTTTGAATATTATTCCAGGTTTCTCCTCGGTCATCGCTTTTCCAGATACCCAAGCCATGACCCAAACCACCTGCAGCCCAATAAATATTATCGGGATTGTTATAATCTACAGTTATGTACTTAGTTCCAATATACTGGGGCATATCAGGTCTTAGCCAGTTTTGCCCACCATCTGTAGACATCCACGCTATTATTGGTCCTCCGGTAAAAATCAGATTAGGATCGGTAGGATGAATCAGTAATGCCCTGTATTCTCTATCCCGGCTTTCTGGCGGCGAAAATTGAACCCAGTTTTCACCGTCATCGGAGCTTTTAAAAATACCGGTTACAGACGCGGCATAAACCGTATCGGGCACAAATGGGTGAAAGGTGATTATGCGCATACAGGAGAACAAACCGCCGTTATCAAGATGATGCCAGTTTTCGCCGCCATCGATGGTTTTGTATACACCATTTACGATTGTACCAAGATATACAGTATGCGGACTGAAAGGTTTAATGGCTATTGTTTTAACACTGCCGCCTGATGGTCCGTTGGTAGCCCATTGGTTTTCATCAGCGAAAACCGAAGACAATAAAATTCCTACAACTAATAATGCCAAAATATTTAGAGTAATGCTTTTATTACACATTGTAATATTCTCCCAAAAATAGCCCCCCTTAATTATTACAAACTAATCAGTATCAGCTTCCGCCTCCTGCTGCATATCTAACGCTGGGTTTTATTCGTGTAAAGTATCCAGGTGACCCAGTTCGAGTAAGCCTTAATTCATGGTCTGAACTTGGACCAACATATATCCACTGACCGGAATTACATTTATTGTCTGTGTTTGGGGCATAATCTTCAGAACTAAAGTTTTCAATGAGAGATGCGCCAACAAGATTTAAAATTAAATGTGAACTACTAAATGTCTTTGATGTTCGATGAAATTCCATCCACCAATAAACATAGTTATCGCAAGGGTCATATGAGCCTGTAGTACATAATGGGTTACTACCGCTGTCATTTGCGGCATAACAATATTCATAACTTGAACACTGAGCAAAAGCATTACTATTAAAACCAATTACCAGAAACACTACTAAGCATAACCCTACTAAAGCTATATTTTGAATATTCTTCATTTTTTCCATCCTTTTGTTAATTAACTTATAACTTATCTTTAAGCTTAAATGTTAG
>JAGGSN010000171.1 GCA_021159005.1 Candidatus Zixiibacteriota bacterium
TAATGAGTTGTGGCTGATAACGAATGTCTCGCTTACGATTCATCTGACTGCCGCCAGTAGTCAGCCGCGCCTTGCCAGCGAAAGAAGCATAGTAGCTGAAAAGACAACAAAGAGATTCCTAAAGGGGCTAGTGGAAAACCCTGGAGATGTAGAAGATAATACACCTGTAATAAATGTTTATTCATATAACTATCCTACAGATCCTGATGATGTTCCGCCGGAATATCTGATTATTACCTCTTTTGATTATGCAGGATATTTCCAAACACTTCAGCAATGGAAAACCAGCAAGGGCTGCAAAACAGATATAATTGTCCTCGAAACAGATGTTTATCCTAATTATCAGGGCGTTGATGACGCCGAAAAACTTAGAAATTTCCTGATAGACCAAAAAGAGAACAATGCGGATTTTTGCTATGCTTTAATTGCTGGCGATGTAGGTATTGCGCCAAATCCGGATATTGCGCCAGTACGTTATACTTATTATCGAGATCGCAATTATGTACCGACAATAGACAAATTATTCATTAGTGATCTTTACTTTGCGGATATAGATGGCGATTGGAACGCTGATGGAGATGGAGTATGGGGTGAACCTAATGATGACCAGCCGGATTTTGGTACTGATATATATATTGGCAGGGTTCCAATACATAATGCTAGCGATATTTCAAAATGGATTGAAAAACTAGCCCGATATGAAATTGAGCCGGGGTATGGAAGTGATCAATATCTCAGTAATGTAATGATTTCATCTGCAGATCAAATGGCTAATACTAATCAGCCTCAGCAAATTGCCGCATGCTTTTCTAACTTCTTTAATGTTGATACTGAAACTTTTAGAGAGTACCCAGACGGATACTGTCTTTATCCTACATTTCCATTTGAAATTGATATTATTAATCATTTAAGTAGCCCATCTGTAGGCTATTACATAAGTTTGGGACATGGAAGCCCTGATTTTTATCGAGTCTTAGCTTGTGGATATAATTGTTGGAGGCGCTCATCAGATGAACAGTGTTCAGACCCTTGCTTGACATCCGATATGGGTATTAATCCAGATAATCTCGGTTATATAGGTAATGTAAACAATGAAGGCAGGGAATACTTACATTCGTCAATTGCTTGTGGTGTAGGAGCTTTTGATTGCCATTTACATTTTGGGCGAGATACTTGTTTTGCTGAAAAGGATTTATTTGTTGATGGCGGTTCTGTTGCAGGTACATACAACACCAGATATGGATGGGTTCATTGTTCCTGTTTGCTTGAAAAAACTAGAGTAGATAAATTGATGGATTATACTGCTACTGAGAATCGATTCGGTTTAGCTCACTATGCTACCAAGGTTCCTTATTCAGGTTCACTTTTGGATATTGTTTATAGTAATAACCTATTTGGCGATCCAGAGTTTTCAGTTTATGTTGATAATCCGCGTAATTTCCTTGTAGATTTCCCCTCAAATGTTGAATTAGATTCCATACAACCTGTTACGATAAGGGTAAGAGACAGTTATTATGGCATCGGCATCCCTGATGTTCTTGTAACATTATGGAAAGATGATGAAATCTATGAACGCGGTTTTACAAATGTTACCGGTTATGTTAACTTGACATTAAATCCTCAATCACACGGTACTATATCTATTGTCTGCAGTAAATCAAAATATATTCCATTTGAAGGTTCTATTGATATTAATACCTACTGCGCCGACGCAGTCGCTGGCGATGTCAACGGCGATGGAATGGTTATCGGTTCTGATGTCATTTATGCTATAAACTATTTCAGAGGTTCAGGTCCGCCGCCGCCTGATTCCTGTATGTGTCCGGATGAATATCTATATCA
>JAGGSN010000172.1 GCA_021159005.1 Candidatus Zixiibacteriota bacterium
TCTTCTGCCTTATCATAATCTTTGCGTATGGTTTTAAGTAAAAGAGCATAGTTGCCAAGAGTATTTGCATTATCAGGATCGATTTCTAAAGAACGCTCATAATACTCTTCTGCCTTGTCATGTTCTTTGTGAATGCCATGAAGGAAAATAGCATAGTTGCCAAGAGTATTTGCATTTTCAGGTTCTATTTCTAATGAACGCTTATAATATTCTTCTGCCTTATCATAATCTTTGCGAATGTTTTTAAGGAAAGTAGCATAGCTGCCAAGAGTATATGCATTTTTAGGATCGATTTTTAATGAACGCTTATAATACTCTTCTGCCTTATCATGTTCTTTGCGAATTCTATAAAGGAAATTAGCATAGCTGGTGAGAAGTTCAGGATTATCGGGAAATTTCTTTAATCCTTCCAAGTATATTTTATCTGCTTTATCAGGATTGTCTTTTTCATATTGAATAGCTTCAAATATGAATTTATACATTTCATCAAGTTCACTTACCGCATCCTTAGCGGCTTCAGATAATGCTGCTTTTTCTGGAGAAGCAAGTTTATCTTTAATTTTGCTATTCAATTTTGTAAATTTATTAAAATAATCGTCATAAATTTTATCAAATCTCGTTCTCTCCGGATGATTAAATTTAAATTCGCTTCTTATTAAAAGCATTAATTCATCAAAATCAAAATGATTAACATGAAAAGTACTTCTTGCTGATAGTAGTTCCCCTAGTCTATTTTGGGGTATTTGTTTTCCTATCCAATAGATACCCCATGGTGGTGCAGTTTCCGGAAGGTCTTCAAAAATATCCCAAATGCTTGAGTCATTTCCCCCATAACCAATAAAAATTAATCCCGTTTCTTTTAATAAACTTTGAATTGTCGATTTTACTTTATCCTCAAGTTTATCTGTTTCGTCATCAGTGTTCTTGGGAAATATTCGAGCATCTCCATGTAATTTAATTACTATAGGTCGTGTTCTGCTAATTTTAACGAAACTAACTAGCGATTCATGAACCATAACCAAAGGTTTTTCATTAGTATAAACATACAAAGCATCAGCAACCATATCATCGAAATTTGTCGTTAATACAACATTACAACAACTACCATCTTTTTTGTAATTCATTAATTGAGCTAATACGGCATATCCGAATCCGGGCGTGTTTTTACCACATATTCTTTCAATTTCTTCTTGTCTTTCTGATGGTGTTGTAAATAGTTCCTCCATCACTTCGCTATAGATAATAGCTTTATTGTTGTCTTCATATTCCGGATATTTTTCCTTTGCCCATTGCTCATAATTATCTTCGCTTCCCTCGATAATTCCTTTTAGCTTTGGCAACCATCTACCGACTAACGTACTGGCGTCGCCTATACCTGAAGAAACCGAACACCCTGAGCCAAGAAGTATTGTAAATCTTCTATCTGGATAGCTTAATAAGCTTTTTAGCTTTCTAACAAATTGCTTTGCTGATATTTGTTCCATTACACCGCCCTTGTATTATTACAATCTAATCGAGTCAATCCAGACGTTTCGAATATATGAAATATGCTCAACATCAGCAATAAAATAAAGAAAACAACCAACCCTACAAAAAGAACCAAATAGTAATTTGCTGTTAAAAACAAATTGACCAAATCCAAATAAATCTTTATATATGCCCTATGAAATTAATCACTGTTTGTGGTTGGCGTTCGCCTTAGGCTAATTCGTCTGCCATCCGCCTCAGGCGAACTGGCGCACGAGGATGTACACCAGCCGCAAATTTTAATAAGATGAGATTACTATGTCAAACATACACAAAACAGCATTAATAGCAAATCCCGAATCGATACCGGAAAGCGCCGCAGTCGGACCATACTCGATTATCGAGGCTGATGCAACTATTGGCGAAGATGTCTGGATCGATTCCCATGTTTCCATCAAGTCCGGCGCTCGTATTGGAGCGGGCTGTAAGATATTTCACGGAGCCGCTATTGCCGGACCGCCGCAGGATTTAAAATATGCCGGCGAAAAAACAGAATTGATTGTTGGCGCCAACTGCACTATCCGTGAATATGTAACCATGAATCGCGGCACAACTGCTCATGGCAAATCGGAAATCGGCGACAATTGCTTGTTTATGGCCTATTCGCATGTAGCTCACGACTGCGTAGTCGGCTCGAATGTCATTGTCGCCAATGTTGTCGAGATGGGCGGGCATGTCGAGATTGGCGATCAGGCGATAATCGGCGGCGGCACTGTGATTCATCAGTTCTGTCATGTTGGCGAACATAGCATGATAGGCGGCGGTTTCCGAATCACGCAGGATATAATACCTTTTAGCATGGCGGCCGGTTATCCGCTCAGATGTTTAGGACTTAATATAATTGGCCTTAAGCGACGGGGTTTTTCACCCAACCTGTTATCGAAATTGAAAACGGCTTTTCGTTATCTGCTCAGCAAAAAATTGAAAACCACCGATGCCTTAGCCAAAATTGAACAGGAAATAGAAATGGTCCCTGAGGTCAAACGAGTTGTTGATTTTATCAGGGCCTCGGAAAGAGGAGTTATCAAATAGTTAAAATTGGTTTAGTAGGCTGCGGTCACATGGGCGTTTTTCATGCCGCCAAGTTGGCCAAGACAAACGATGTCGATTTTATCGGCTGTTATGATGCTGTCTCCGAAAAAGCTGAAAAGACAGCCTCAAAATATAATTGCGCTTCATATAAATCGATAGCTGAAATTGCAGATGATGTTGAGGCTGTTCTTATAGCCGTCCCCACCCAAAATCATCTCGAATGTTCTCTTCCTTTTCTCGAAAAAGGCATTGCTGTTTTGGTTGAAAAACCGATTGCGTCGGATATCGGCTCGGCGGAAAAAATAGTAAAAACCGCTAATGAAAACAACGCTGTCCTTCAGGTTGGCCACAGCGAAAGGTTCAGTTCGGTTTATCGGGCAGTTCGGGAAAGGATTCTAAATCCCAGGTTTGTCGAAACTCATCGTTTAGCCCCATTTAAAGCGCGCGGTCATGATGTGGCGGTCATACTCGATTTGATGATTCACGATATCGACCTTCTGCTGGATTTAACCGGCGAAGAGCCAGCGATGATTGAAGCTGTCGGCGTGCCGGTTATAACCGATACCTTTGATATCGTTAATGCCCGCCTTACGTTTCCCTCCGGATGTGTGGCTAATATTACCTCAAGCAGAATATCAGTAAAAGAGATGCGCAAACTCAGGGTGTTTCAGGAATCCGGCTATATATCGATGGATATGGCATCGGCTAAACTGGAATCCTTCTCATTGGTTAACAGCGATTCCCCCATGGCAAAAAAAGCCGGTTTGTTTTCACGAATGAAGCTTCCCGATGGCCGCCTGATTGTTAAGGATAATATCAAAGTTAAACAGGCAGATAACCTTCAGAGCGAAATCGATTCATTCATTGGGGCAATAAAAGGCGAACATCCGCCGCTGGTTTCGGGCGAGGATGGCTTATCGGCATTAAAAGTAGCCAAACGGATTGAAGAACTCTGTATGAGTTATCAAAGCAGCCTATGAGCAATATTTTAATAGTTGCCGGCGAGGCATCCGGCGACACTCTTGGCGCCGGCTTTGTGCGGGAGTTTTTGCGGCTCGAGCCGGACTGTAAATTCATCGGGCTTGGCGGCGATAAAATGGCATCGGCCGGAGTAGAACTTCTATATCATATCAGGAAATTGGCATTTTTGGGATTTTGGGAAGTTGTCAAGAATATCCGCTTTATTAAAAAAGTTGAAAAGGATATTCTTTCTCATATTGATAAGATAAAACCGCAGATGGCGGTATTAATTGACTATCCGGGATTTAATCTCAGGCTGGCTTCGAAATTAAAGCAAAGAGGTATAAAAGTATTTTACTATACCAGCCCGCAAATTTGGGCCTGGGGCGCGAAACGGATTGATAAAATTAAAAGTAATGTCGATATGATGGCCGCTATTTTTGAATTTGAGAATGAAATTTATCAAAATGCCGGCGTGCCTATAAAATGGGTAGGCCATCCGCTGCTCGATGAGATAAAAACATCGATGACAGTAGATAAATTTCATCAAAAATGCAGGCTTAACTCAAATGATGTTTCAATAGGCTTGTTCCCCGGTTCACGTCTGCAGGAAATAAACCGCATACTGCCGGAAATGCTTGCGGCAATTAAGCTGATTTCGCAAAAATATCCCAACATCAAAGGAATAATAAGTAAAGCTCCCGGAATCAGCAGTGCGGTTTATCATAATATTATCGATAACATCGCACAAAACGCCTTGCTTCTCGAAAACGACAATTATGAACTCATGGCGTATGCAAAACTTAATATGGTTTGCTCCGGCACCGCTACATTAGAATGCGCTATCATCGGCACGCCAATGCTGGTGCTGTATAAAACATCGTTTTTGACTTATCATATAGCCCGCAGGTTAATTAAAATACCCTATATTGGCATGGTCAATGTAGTTGCCAAAAAGCAAATAGTCCCCGAATTGATACAGGGGGATTGCGCAGCGGCAAAGATTGCCGATGTTGCCGGGCAGTTTCTCGATAATACAGATTATTACAATATGGTAAAGGAACAACTTTCGCACATCAAATCGAAATTGGGGGAAACCGGCGCAGCTAGAAGGGCAGCGCAGGCGGCGATTGAAGTTATGCGTGGTTAAATTACCAAACCTTGTTATCGGGGCAGTTTACAGGACTTCCCCCAAAAAATCAGGCAAAATTTGGCTAACGCGGATTATTCACAAAAATTATAGGCGAGTCATTGCGAGAAGCGGAGCGACGCGGCAATCTCACTGTTGCCGTGTTAAATACAGCGTTGAGATTGCCGTGCTCCCTTTGGTCTACGACTTAGGCGGAGCAATGACTAATTTACTCTGGCAGGAAATGCCCTGTGCTGTCGGAAGTTACTTCCGACAGCTTTGGCAGAAGATAAACTTCTGTAAGCATATATTAAAATTTAAGGGTAATGCGGGGTAATTTAATTCATATCAACGAATTAACATTTTCAAAATTTGGAAATAGCGATTTTTAAAAATCAGGGAAACTCCTTACATTTTTCGTCTTGATTAATGTCAAATTTAATATATATTGAACATTATGGTATATCAACCAGCATTTAATAAATAGAGGAGAAATAATGCCAAGAATTATAGCGCTGTTTACGTTGTTGATAATCATTTTTTGTGTTTCTCTTGCTTTCAGTCAGGGTTTTCTTCCCGAACGGTACCACACCTATCAGGAAGTGCTTGATACACTTACCGAACTGAGGGACTCATTCCCCGAAATTTTATATCTCGATACATTGGGTTATTCTACTCGCGACACTATTCCGATGTTGCGGCTAAAAATCTCCGATAATCCGCAAATCGATGAGGATGAACCGGCTGTTTTTTTCGATGGCGGGGTTCATGCCGATGAGGTATTAAGCGTTGAAGTTCCAATGAAATTTATTCAGGATATAGTTTACAAATATTCGCAAAACGATCCCGATGTTATTGAATTTGTAAACAACCTCGAGATATTTGTTGTACCCATAATAAACCCAGAGGGTCATATAGTAGTCGAGCAGGGCGATCTTGATTGGCGCAAGAATAAAAGCGATAATGATACCAATGATGTCTTTGACTATCATGATGGCGTCGACAACAACCGCAACTATGATTTTGGCTGGGATATTGACGATGCAACCAACAGCAATGTTCCTGAAAGCCTTATGTTTAAAGGGTTTTATCCATTTTCCGAATCTGAGAATCGGGCTATGCGTGATTTCGGCTGGAAATACCGTCCGGTTATTGCGCTCGATTATCATTCGCCAACCTATGGCAGACCGAATGTAGCCTATTATCCCTGGTACTGGTATTCCAATCAGGGCGGTCATGGATTCGGTCCCGATGAAGACATGATGCAGTCAATTTGTGCCGACTATACATCGCAGATTCTTGCTATCCCCGATGATTCAAATACGGTTCATTATACTGCCAGACGGGCATTAGTGCGAAAAGGGGATTTTAAGACATATTACTATGGCAATTTCGGCACGGTTGCTTTTACCGTAGAAATATCCGACACAACAATTCAGTTCCCAGAACTCGTTGACAGCATAGTTGCCGCTCATCTTCCCGGCAATTATTATCTTCTTAATAGAGCGCTTGGCGCAGGCATTACGGGCATCATCAGAGACTCGGTAACGCTTGAACCAATCGAGGCTGAAGTGCAGGTTTCACAGCATATCAACGATGATATTAACCCTCGTCTCTCGCGGCCTGATTTTGGGCGCTATCGTAGATTGCTAAATCCGGGCACATATACGTTAATTTTCTTAAAGGATGATTACAGAACAAAAACCGTTTATGGCGTTTCGGTAAATTCAAGCGGACCTACTACTACTGATATTTTATTAAGCCCGCTGCATCCATGTCCGCCTGCGCCTGAGTTAAATTTCCCAACCTCTGGCGATTCGTTAGATGCCGATACATTCACTTTTGACTGGAACGAGCCGGAATATGCATCCGTTTACCTGTTTGAGGTGTCAACCGATATAGGTTTTGAAAATTATACTATTCTTGATTCCAATATAGCTATTTCTGGCTATGCGCTGTCAACCCCGCTTGAAGTAGGTCGGTATTACTGGCGAGTTAAAGCCGGCAATAACAATGGCTGGGGACCATATTCGGAGATATATGATTTCGTGATTAATCCCGCCTCCGGCATCTTTTATGAAAACAGTTTGCCTTCCGAATTCAAACTATATCAAAATCATCCCAATCCATTTAATGCTTCAACCCGAATTAAATTCGCTATCCAAGTCGAATCGGAAGCGGTTCTGGAGATATTCGATATTACAGGCGCTTTAGCTGCCAGGCCTTTCAAAGGTAAATATGCCGCTGGCGAATATACTTTTAATTGGGATGGCAGTGATTCTAACGGCAATACGTTAGCTGCCGGCGTATATTTCTACAGATTAAAATGTGGTGATAAATCAGCCATTAAGAAGATGGTTCTTTTAAAATAAAGTCTATTAATTTGAAGTTATACATTAAAATATATGTGCTGTTTTGTATTATGTCGGGGATTGCATTTTCTCAACCTCAGCTTGATATTAAACCGTCGCCGCTTAAGTTTGGTTATATATCTATCAATGGCATTCAGACCAGAGAAATAGTCCTTTGTAATGTCGGGAATAATACTTTAACTATAGATTCCTGCGTAGTCGAACCGCCTTTCTATATGGAACTGCTGAGTGATATTATAATTGAGCCTGATGATTCGATAGCAGCATCAATTATATTTTACCCCGAGCAGGAATATACATTCCTTGATGAGATATTATTTTATGTTAATGGCGCAGCTGAATGCAGCACATTAACAATATCGGGGCATGGCATTAGAGAGTTCGAGTCCGGCGAAATAATCTGGTCATACCAGCATATTGAGGATGTGGTTTGCTTAGTAGTTGCTGATGATTACAACCTTGACGGTATGCCTGATATTATGGCAGAAGGCTATAACATCGGCGCAAGCGGCGACCCCTTAGCCTGTCTTTCCGGCTCCGGAGATGGTGAGACGCAAGTTATCTGGACTGCCCGTCCCGAAGGCGGACAAGCAAACTCAGGCGGCTGGGGCGACCAATGCCTTGCTAATACTGGCGATTTAAATGGCGATGGTTTCAATGATATCCTCCGCGGCGGCGCCTGGAGCTGCCGCACAATATTTGGTATAAACGGCTTTAATGGTTCGACTATCTGGCTGCATGATACCTATGAGGATACATCATCGGGATGGATACATGCTGTCGCCCGAACGGACGATATAACCGGCGATGGTATTCCGGAGGCGCTGGCTTGCTCCGGAAGCAATGCTAATGCGGCTTATTGTTTTGATGGCTCTGATGGAGAACAGATATGGAAATATTATGCCGGCGATGCCATTGGCTCTATCGCTTCTATTATGAGCGTTAATGGCGATTTTTTTAATGAGGCTGTATTTGCCTCTCGCGATATAAATGATGAAAATGTTTACTGCATCTCAGGGGCATCGGAGGAGGTTGGCGAACGTGTATGGCGATGCAATATTCATGAGGATACATATTCCCTTTCTATCATCTCCGATATCAATGATGATGGCTATCCGGATATAATAGCAGGCTCATGGGGAAGCGGCGTATTCGCTTTATCCGGATCTTGCGATGATGAATCCGGCGAGATAATCTGGAACTTCCCGATGATAAGCTATACAATGAAAGCTATAGCCTGCCCCGATTTGGATAACGACGGTTATGAGGATATCTTGGCAGCGGCCTGGTCGAGTTATGCTCTGGCCCTATCCGGCGTTGATGGCTCGGAAATCTGGAGATTTACACCGGGCGATGATATCTGGACTGTATATTACACCGCTGATGTTACCGGAGACAGTATCGCAGAAATAATCGCTGGCTGTTTCGACAATAACGTTTATCTCATTGATGGAGCAAACGGAAATCAATTATGGCATTGTGATGTAAATGCCAGGCCGCTTACCGTTCGCTATATAAGCGATGTTAACGGCGACAGCTATGATGATGTAATTGTCGGGACAGAAAAAAATACCGAAGCAGGTGGCGAGGTTATTTTAATAGCCGGCGGTCCTTCGGAGCATTCATATATTCCCGTAAAGGAAACTTCAATACCCAAAAACTTTCTGGCTGTTTCCAACTATCCCAATCCTTTTAATAGCACCGCTGTTATTAAATTCAACCTTGATTGCTCTTGTGATTTAAAACTATCAATTTATGATATTACCGGCAGATTAGTTGAT
This sequence comes from Candidatus Zixiibacteriota bacterium, assembly GCA_021159005.1. Taxonomy (NCBI): domain Bacteria; kingdom Pseudomonadati; phylum Candidatus Zixiibacteriota; species Candidatus Zixiibacteriota bacterium. The sequence goes on from JAGGSN010000172.1 coordinate 8,802, forward strand.
TGTATTAGCAGTCGAGGACAAACCGGAATTAATACCATCAAGTGGGATATTACTGATAGAAGTGAAATCGTCAGCGGCGTTTATTTTTACAAGCTGAAAACCGGTACTCAAACCGGTTATGGCAAGATGATATATTTAAAATAATCCCCGATTTTGCAGTTGAATGTGAAATCCGGATTAAATTTTATAGTTCGCAGGTCGGGTTCCGACCGGAGGGAGAAACCCGACATTTTAACTAAGGGAAAAGGCTTATATTGTTGCGAGAAGTGTTTTGAAAAAAAAAACGGGGAAACTCCTTTAAAACATTTCTATTGACCAAACTCTCAAACTGATATATCATAACATATGACACAAAAACGTAAATTCAAACCGCTTGAGCTTTCGGGCGAAGAACTCGATAATTTCATCACCAATCTTGCTGAGAAATTATACAATCAAATATGGGCGGACTTGACAGTCGGATCTGATGAGATCGTTATTAAAGAACGCTTAAGACAATCGATTATTGAGGCGCTAAAAGAGTACACGGGGTATAAGACAAATGAGAAATAGAGATAAAGCCCGGGAACTGCTTTACCATTATACAAAAAGCGATTCGCTACGCAAACATGCCTTAGCGGTTGAGGCGGCTATGCGTCATTTTGCCGAAAAATTCGGCGAGGATGCGGATTACTGGGGCAATATCGGTCTTCTGCATGATTTCGATTATGAGCAATATCCCGATAAGCATCCTCTTCCCGGTACGGATATATTGCGCGATAACGGTTATGATCGGGATTTTACCGATTCGATATTATCTCATGTGGATACGACCGGAATCGATCGTAATACAAAGCATCGCCAGACACTATTTGCGGTGGATGAGCTTTGCGGGTTCGTTACCGCGGTTGCTTTGGTAAGACCCTCAAAGAAAGTGGCGGATGTTAAAGTCAAGTCAGTGAAAAAGAAGTTGAAAGATAAAGCTTTCGCCCGCCAGGTTTCCCGTGAGGATATCAGAAAGGGCGCCGAACAGCTTGGCTTGCCTCTCGAGGAGGTAATCGAAAATGTTGTTTTGGCGATGTCAAAGGTTGCTCCTGAACTGGGGTTGTAAAAACAGCTAACAATGAAACAGCAATTCAAAGCCATTTTATTCGACATGGATGGCACCCTTATTGATTCCATGAAATATCATGTCATCGCCTGGAAACAGGCTTTTGCGGAAGCCGGTTATTATCCCGATGAATTGGAGTTTTATCTCAATGAGGGAGTCAAGCATCCCGTAACGGTGCGCGACCGTTTGAAAACTCTGGGCGTTGATAATCCCGATGAGGAGACGATAACGAGAATCTTCACTCGCAAGCGGGAGATATTTCACGAGATAGCAGATATAAGACCAACCGAGGGCATACCTGAGCTTCTCGACATGCTTCATGGCAAAGTCAAGCTTGGGATAGTTACCGCCGGTTTGCAATCGGTAGTCGATAGAGTATTGGCAAAGCATTTCAATAATTACTTTGATATTATCGTCCACTACGAGAGCGTTAAAAAAGGAAAGCCTAATCCGGAACCGTATCTATATGGCGCAAAATTAACCGGCTTGCCGAATGAGAACATCCTGGCAATCGAGAATGCGCCGGCGGGTATCGAGTCGGCTATCGGCGCTGGCCTGACATGCTGGGCGGTACGCACTACACTTGAGGCGGAATATTTATCGCAGGCTGATAGGGTGTTTGGGGATTTTGGGGATATGAAGGGCGCGTTGGCGGCGTTTATTGAATAATTTATGCAGGAGTTGTCCGTTTTGGGTGGATGTTCAACTTAGCTGGGAACCTGCGACGACCGCATTACGAGATACACGAATTAAGCAATAAGAAAGGAGCGAATAAATTATGAGAAATTGGAAAACCGGAAGGAAAACGGAGGCCAATGGCTTTGATAAGCCAACAACTATAGAATCTCTCGCAGAACTGGCAATTTCACCGCCAAGACTAAATGTAAAAAGCGCGAAATGTCTGATTATTGCCGCAGGGAAAGGCAGCCGGCTTCAACAGATAAGCGACAGCAAACCACTTACGCCCATTTTAGGAGTACCATTAATCGAACGCGTTATACGTTCGGCAATAAAAGCAGGAGCGAATGATTTTTATGTGGTTACCGGATATCGGGGAGGTAAAGTCCGCTCTTTTTTGGAAGATCTGGCCAATCGGCAGGGGATTCCAATTACAATCCTGGTTAATAAGGTATGGGAAAAAGAAAACGGCTATTCAGTACTCAGAGCACGGGAATACCTGCGGGAACCATTTTTACTGCTAATGGCGGATCATTTATTTGATCCGACTATTGTCAGAGAATTAATGAAATTCCCTTTAGATGATAATGAGGTAATTCTTGCTGTTGATAGCAACACTCATAATTCGTTGGTCGACATGGCGGATGTTACCCGGGTAAAGACGGAAGGCGGAAAAATACTCAAGATTGGCAAGGGTTTGAAGGATCTAAATGGCTTTGACACGGGGATTTTTATATGCACTCCCGCGATTTTTGACGCACTGGAGCAAAGCGCGGGGGACTACGGCGATGCCTCTCTATCAGGAGCCATGCGGATTCTTTCCGGCGATGGAAGGGCTATAGCGATTGGAACCGATGGGCACTTTTGGATTGATGTGGATGACCCCGCCGCCTTAAAACGAGCAGAGAATGCCCTCCTGACTACTCTGCGTGACAAACCAAACGATGGCCCTATCTCGCGCTATTTTAACCGGCCTCTATCAATGAAGATTTCGCGCTGGCTGGTAAACAAACGAATATCCCCCAATTATATATCATTGGTCTCATTCATCTGTTCTGCTTTGGCTGCTGGATTGTTTGCTTTTGGCAATTATTCAACCCTGATTATAGGTGGTATCTTGGCACAGTTCGCATCCATCGTCGATGGCTGCGATGGTGAAGTAGCGCGGCTTAAATTCCAAAGCAGCCGCTATGGAGGGTGGTTAGATGCGGTAATGGATCGTTACGCCGATGCTTTTCTCCTTTTCGGTCTCATGTGGCACGCTTATGCTATTAATACATATGAGGTTATCCTGTTGGTCGGTTTTCTGGCAATTATCGGTTCCTTTATGTTGAGCTATACAGCCGATAAATACGATGGCCTCATGCGTGATCGGGTCAATCATAGTATGAATATCCGTCTGGGGCGCGATGTTCGTGTTTTTATTATATTTCTCGGCGCAATGCTCAATCAAGCTTTCTTGACGCTGGCTGTAATTGCCGTGATAATGAATATTGAAACCGTACGTCGGGTCATCGTCTGCCGGAATCATGAATAACATAGCATGCGCAAAACGAAATATCAGGGTGGTTATCTCAGGTTCAAAAGTACCTGAAGATCCACGGCATTCTGAAAACACCCTTGAATGGCTATTAAAACTTGAACCCGGCGCGGATCAGGCTTTACAGATCGCCGCTCTTGCGCACGATATCGACAGGGCTGTTGAGCCTCGAAAAGTGCATCGCTCCGATTATATCGAGTATGATGCATTCAAGGCCGCTCATGCGTGTAATGGAGCAAAAATTCTGAAGGAGATCCTGAATAAATGCGCTGTTGCCAAGTCTATCGCCGATGAGGCTTGTCGCTTGGTAAGATTTCATGAGGTAGGAGGCGATCCCCGTTCTGATTTACTTAAGGATGCAGACAGCCTTTCCTACTTTGAGGTCAACATGCCCTTGTACTATCAGCGCGAGGGCTGGGTGGAAACCAAGCGGCGTTGTATCTGGGGCTATCGGCGTCTATCCGCAGGGGCAAAAGAGGCAATAAAGAGTATAACATACCAAGATGAAGTATTGACCAGACTACTAAACGAGTCAATTCAGGCTGTCGGTTCTATACCTCCGGATGTCATCCAATGTAGCGATCGCCTAAAACGGACATACTAAGGCACACTGGTACCTCACCCAGCGGGTGAGTATTTTATTTTTAGACCTGATATGTAAATCATATAGAATAGCTTAATTCAAAGGTTAATAATATTATCGCGAAGGCGGGAACCCCTTACTGCCTTTTGTTAATGATGCCAATGTCGTCAGGAAATCCGCCGCGTCGGACTGACGACGCGGGGAAATATAATCTCAATTCATCAATCATAAATCCACACAAAAAAAACCGGGCTAAAAAGCCCGATTTAAAATTTTACGACGGAATGGAGGGAAATTGAAATGAAAAACACATCCTAAATTGGTACGTTAAAGGTAATTAAAGCAACCTGGCACATTTCGCGTTCGCTCTCCCCGGAACCCGGAGGTCATGGCGTAAGCTCAGCAACAGGGCACCACCTTCATTGGTCTGGTGTTAGGTTTTCAATTCGCCCCCTCACTCCGCCATACTCTATATTAATACAATTTTCAAATTTTGCAAGCTCTTAATATATTATCGGCAAATTAGCTTTTGACTTTCAATGTTAATAAATTTATATTTACATCTTATAGGATAACAATTTATGATTAATTCTGTCGGTATAGACATAATAGAAGTTTCCCGGATAAAAAAAGCCATCACGCGCTGGGGCGATAGTTTCCTTCGCCGAGTGTATACCCCGTGGGAAATCAACTATTGTAATCACAAGACGTTTCCCGAACAGTCGTTTGCCGCCAGGTTTGCGGTTAAAGAGGCTGTCCTGAAAGCGATTGGCACAGGCTTAAACAACGGCGTAAGATGGACATCCGTGGAAATCGTCAATGATGAACTGGGGCATCCCACAGTCAGATTAGGCGAACGCATTCAGAATATCATTGGCAATAAGAAAATCGCAATCTCAATGTCGCACACCCATGAACATGCAGTGGCTAATGCTATCATGTTTGATGATGAGAAGGGATAATATGGATACTATCCGTCAAATACGCCGTCAAATCGTTGACTGCGGCAAGCTTCTCTACGAACGTCAATATGTTGGCGGTGCTGAGGGCAATATCTCCGCTAAGCTTGAACGCTCCAAAATAGCGATTACGCCCTCCGGCAAGTGTCTGGGAAGCCTTAAATCATCTGATATGGTTATCATATCACCTAAAGGGAAAAAGCTTTCCGGCAAACTGACACCCTCAAGCGAATACAGGCTTCATTTTGGCATTTACGAGCATCGCCCCGATATAAAAGCAATCTGTCATACTCATCCGATATATTCCACCGCCTGGGCTGTCGCCGGAATTGCTCTCGATAAATTAATCTTACCGGAGATTATCGATTCGCTGGGGATTATTCCCTTAGTTGAATACGGCACACCCGGCACAACCGAGCTATTTGATAACATGGCGGAACTGGTTGGCAATCATGACGCTTTCCTGTTGAGAAACCACGGCGCGGTTACGCTTGGCATAAACCTTGAGGATGCCTTTTTCAAAATGGAGATGGTTGAGCGTTATGCCGCCATACTTTTTAATGCTAAGATGCTTGGCAAGCCAAAGCCAATACCGTTAAATATGGCTAAAAAGATTTCGGGGTATAAGAGAATTATAAAACAGCAGTCTTATGGTAAATCAGGAAGAAGGAAGCGTGTCAAATGAAAGTAATTATCGATAAATCCGAAAGGTTTTTGCGCACGCCCCAGACAATGATGGGGAATATGCGTCTTACCGGCAAGCTTCTCGAACGCCGCGGCATGGAGTATATCGATTTAAACTCGGTTGTTCCCGAATTGCCTGATTATCAGCCTTTTATAGATAAACTAAAAAGCTCGGATATGCATGATATTACTTATGCCGGAGATGATGAAATAAGCCTGCTCAAAGAAAAATTAGCTCAAATGCATCAAGAGATATATAATCGCAAGATTAACCCTGTTAAAGATATAGCTATAACTCCCGGCAACAGGATTACGGCTATGCTGTTATGCTTAGGGTTTGCCAACAACTCGGATGTTGTCGCCTTGCCTGATCCCGGTTTAGCTATGTATCGCATGGCTGCTGTGATGGCTGGGGCAGTTCCTAAAACCTATTCGCTTTTGGAAAAAAACGATTACCTGCCTAATCTTAATGCCCTATTTGAACCGCCGCCGAAAAACCTTAAACTTGTATTCTTAAACTATCCTCATAATCCCACCGGAGCCGAGGCAGAGCTTTATTTCTACCGCGATTTGATTAATCAACTGCGTTATGAAAATATCTTGTTAGTTCTTGATTCTCCTTTCTGCGGCTCATCGGATCCCGCAATCGAGTTTCCGCTTCAGTTAAAGAAAGCTAAACACTTGTTTGTAGAGCTTCACTCTTTCGGTTTTCCATATGGTCTTGAGGGTTTAGGATTTGCTATAGGTCATCGCGGGGCAATTGATAATATCACCCAGATAATCAAATTCAGCGGTTATTATCCCACTCGGTCGCAGGTAAAGTATGCCCTGACCGCGCTGGAATTTCATAACGAATTATCCGAGCGATTTGTCAGTATTATTTCAGAACGCCGCAAGCTTTTAGCCGATGGCCTCAAGGAAATCGGCTGGAAAATCAGAGCCGGCAGACTTGCGCCTTTTATATGGGCAAAGGTTCCGCCTTGGGCAACATCAGTAGGCTTTACCCGCAAGATGTTCGTCCGAACCGGCGTATGGGCAAAACCGGGAACTGATTTCGGTGAGAATGGCGAGGGGTATCTTCGCCTATCATTAACAATCTCGAATGAGAAAATCGGCAAGGCGCTGAATAATATCAGCGAGAAATCATCCATGCTTCGCAAAAGAGGGAAATAGGAAGTGGCGGCAAAATACATCGCGATTGAGGGTCCCATAGGAGTAGGCAAAACTACTCTGGCGAAAATGTTAGCCAATCATTATGATGGACGCTTAACGCTTGAAAAACATGATGATAATCCCTTTTTGGAGGATTTTTATAAAGACCGGGAAAGATATGCTTTCCAGGTTCAGCTTTTTTTCCTGTTGTCGCGGTTTAGACAGCAGCAGGATTATTTCTCGGGCGATTTGCTGGATTCATATATCATATCCGACTATTTCTTTGGCAAAGACAGAATATTTGCCGACTTTAACCTTAACCAGGATGAGCTAATCCTGTATGACCATATTGCCTCGCTGTATGAAAAAAATATACCGTTGCCCGATTTGATTATCTATCTGACAGCGCCAACCGGTATACTAATGGAACGTATAAAAAAACGCGGCAGAGGTTATGAAAAACATATTGATTATGATTATTTAGATTCCATAAACGAATCATACCGCAAGTATTTCTTCCATTTTCATCAGACGCCGCTTCTTGTTATCAATACCGAACATGTAAATTTCGACAGTGAGTCTGACCAGTTTAAATATTTAATCGAGCGGATAGAAAACCTGAAATCGGGAACAAGCTATCTTGTCCCATCAGGAGAAGAGTAAATGCCATCAAAAAGGAAAAGCGCCGTTTTACGGTTAAAAAATATGACATTCTTCGGCTATCATGGCGTAACTGATGCCGAAAAAGAAACCGGCTGCCGATTTGAGGTTGACTGCGAATTTCACTATGATATCACTGATGCGGTAAAGTCTGATTCGCTTGAAGATACAGTTGATTATTCAAGTGTTTATGATACTATAAATGATTTAATACAGAAAAATAAATTCAATCTTGTTGAAACCTTAGCCCAAAGACTTGCTGATGCACTTCTTGATGAGTTTGCTATTAAATGGCTTAAAGTTTTGGTGCGGAAAATAAATCCGCCGATTTCAGGCAATATTGACAGCTTTGAGGTTGAAGTAGAAAGGCAAGTTTAAGTTTGGCCGCAGCAGAAATAAAAACTTATCTCGGACTGGGTTCAAACCTTGGGGATAAGCAAAAGAACATCACACAGGCTTTAAATCATCTCAGAAGCAATCCGTATATTACACTTATACGGCATTCTTCGATATATCTTACCGAACCGGTTGGCGCTTCCCGTCAGCCTGATTTTTTCAATTGCGCAGTCGAAATAAAAACGACGCTTTTCCCTCATTCATTACTTGAAGCGGTCAAGCTGATAGAGGCCGATATGAAACGCCCGCCGGATAATCATTTCCAACCGCGTCCTATAGATATAGACATATTGCTTTACGGCAGCGCTGAAATCGATTCGCTGGACCTGATGATACCGCATTCACGTTTGACAAAACGCGCTTTTGTGCTTACCCCATTGCTTGAAATGAATCCGGAGCTGGTTCATCCTGTTAGTTTCAAGCTGTTAAAAGAATACCTAATTGAAATTAAACCGCCGCAAAAGGTAGAAAGGATTGTCGATGCCGGAGATATTGCCAAGTCATCCAAAAAAAATTAATGTCAAGACTCTAAGGAAATTTAAAAAAGAGGGGAAGAAAATCGTTGTCCTGACCGCCTACGATTACCCTACTGCCAAAATACTGGATGAGGCTGGAGTCGATTGCCTTTTAGTGGGCGATTCAGCCGCAACGGTTTTCGCCGGCCATCATACTACATTGCCTATCACTATGGACCAGATGCTGTTTTTATGTTCGAGCGTTGTGCGGGCGGCTAAAAGAGCGTTAGTTGTCGGCGATATGCCCTTTTTAAGCTACCAACCTTCAATTGCTGAGGCTATTACCAATGCCGGCAGGTTTCTAAAAGAAGCTGGCGCAAAAGCGGTAAAGCTTGAGGGCGGCTTGGAAATGATAGAGACTATTTCACGCATGGTTGAACTGGGTATTCCGGTAATGGGGCATATCGGACTTACGCCGCAGTCGGTAAATAAATTTGGCGGCTATAAAATTATGGGTAAAACCAAACGCCAGCGGGAATATATGCTGGAGTCGGCTAAGGCGCTTCAGAAAGCCGGCGCTTTCGCGATAGTGCTCGAATCGGTGATTCCGGAGGCAGCTAAGAAGATTAGCGAATCGGTAAAGATTCCGACAATCGGCATCGGCGCCGGACCCGATTGCGATGGCCAGGTGCTGGTAACCTCCGATATGCTGGGACTGTTCGAGGAGTTCCGCCCGAAATTCGTCCGTCTGTATGCCGAGATGGCGCCGCTTATCCGCGATTCGGTAACTAAATATTGCGATGATGTCCGCGCCGGCGATTTCCCCGGACCGGAGGAGAGTTACGGGGAGTAGTGTTTGGGTTATTAGAAACATGTGGGCGGCACACGTCCTCGTGTGCCCCTTAATACTATACAGCAGACGAGTTCGCCTAAGGCGAATGCCGGTTACCAATATTGCAGAGAGGGAAAAATGCCTTTATTCGAGATAAATAAGCAAACCATTAAACAAATAGGACAATCAAATTTTAAAAAGGAAAAAACACTACAAACATTAGTTGAGAAAAATCTGGATGTAATATTCAATTGCAGGTTTGTGCATACTGAATTTCCAACCGGCGTAATTCATTCGGGCAGAATCGATACGCTGGCTTTATCTGAAGAAAATAATCCAGTAATTATTGAATATAAAAAGAAGGAATCATCTGAATTAATTAATCAGAGTTTATATTATCTTTCCTGGATTTATGATCATAAAGGCGACTATGAGGTTGCAGTTCAAAAATCTCTTGGCAATAGCGTTAAAATTGACTGGTCTGATGTTCGTGTAATATGTATAGCGCCGTATTATAAAAAATTTGATTTACATGCAGTTCAAGTTATGGGAGCCAATATAGAACTCTGGACTTATAGGCTTTTTAACAATTCAACTTTATATCTTGAAGAAGTATTGTATAAATCCTATCAAAGCGGAACAGTCTTAAATAAAAATAGTAAAAACTCTGTTATGGTAGAAGCCGGCAAAAAAGCCGCAATTACAAGAAAAACATCAACATATACATTCGAAGAACATCTAAATAATAAATCCCAAAAGATTAAAGAACTTGCGATATCAATACAGGAATTTATCACGGGTTTAGACACTTCAATTGAGGAAAACCCAAGAAAACATTACATTGCTTATAAGACTTCTCAAAATATCGTTTGCATGGAAATAAAAGCTAAAAAGATTGATTTGTACCTTAAGCTAAATCCCAAAATTCTAAAAAAATTACCCAAAATAACAAGGGATGTTTCACATATTGGTCATTTCGGAACTGGTGATTTGCAAATTACTATTTCAAATATAGATGACTTAGAAATCGCCAAACCCTTAATCGAAATGGCTTATCAAAATGTAGGCGGATAATTAATTCTGGCTGCCAAGCGCTGCTTGGTAGCCAGAGGGCGTAAAAAATAGTCTGGAAAAATGATGAAATTAACTGACGGCTTATGCGACATGTGCGGTCATTATGTTTCGATGAGACAGAAAGCCCATATTGTGGCTGAAGGCAATAAATCAAAAGAAAATTTGCTGATGCTTTGCCCTTCTTGCCACGTTATATTTGACACAAAATTAAAGCCCAAATTATTCAAGTCGTTGTTAAAAAATGGCGTTCGTAATTTGCCTGACTCATGGCAAATTTCAATTTATCAGCAAGCCGCCAATGCTTCCATGAAAACGAAACGCCGCAAATAAATATAGTTTTGTATCTTAACTCTGGCTGCCAAGCGCTGTCCCAAGACACGTCCGTGCTTGGTAGCTAGAGGGCGTATCCGATTAAGGCGGACCAGACTGTTGATGAATGATTATTTATTG
>JAGGSN010000173.1 GCA_021159005.1 Candidatus Zixiibacteriota bacterium
AATATCAAAAGTAGCGTTGCCGATCACCAGCGGGGGTATGTTCCACTAGTATATTCTCTTAAAATACTATCAAATAATCTTTCAATTTGTTCTTCTTTCCAAACAAAAGATCTTTGAATATTGGGTAACCAGTATCCGCCATCCTTTTCAGGATTATTTAAATAATTTACAAACTTTCTTATTGTTTCTTTAGAATTTTTCATTTATCACCCTTTTTATTTAGCATATAACGATTGCGATAAGCCTCACAAGGGCTACGGCGCTAACATAATACTATACAACTCATTTTCACAGCAGTATATCTTACCAAAGATTCAATGTCAACACGAATCAACAGGAAAAAGCAAAATCCTAACCGCCCACAAGTGTTCTCATTTTGAGTTATCCCTCATAATGTCCGCCATAGGCGGAAACTCAAGCGGATGACACCCTTAAGGGCACGCCTGTATCGGGATGTCGCCCTCAACAATTGCCATCAATACTGCAAAACAATAATAACTTTTACGCGCTTGGTCAATGATATAATTGCCTTGCTGTCAGAAGTAACTTCTGACAACACCGGATTGGCAACACAAAAGGGCAGGGAATCCACCGCGGCGGACTGACATTCGCGATAATGCTGGTGCACGAGGACGTACACCAACCACGTAACCGGTGCGTCAAGTCCCCAGTGGACTTGACCTACTGGATTTTCGGGTCAGAACCGGGCTTGCTTAATCTATCGGATTGCGGTTTATAACAGCATACCTGCGCCGGCTTGCTATAGACCTGCGCCGATTTTTGGCTTACCTCAAGTTTGAAGACATTTTGCAGGAAGAATAATGCTACAAATGATATTATGCCGGCAATTATCGGTGTGGCTACCCAACCAATGGCAATTTCGCCAAGCGCTTTGTATCTTATGCCCTTGGCGCCTTTTAGTATGCCGATTCCTATCACGCCGCCGACAACCGCCTGGGTGCTTGAAACCGGCACTAACGGCAATGGCGGCAGACCAGCTGAAACAAGCCAGCTGTTTAGCCCCTCCGAGGAAAACATAAACATGACAATCGCGCTGGAGAGAATTATTATCAGAGATGAACCGGCAGACAGGCTGAACAAACCGCAGCCAACGGTTTGGATTACTTTTTTTGAGTATGTCAAAACGCCAACTGCAATAGCCAGCGCGCCGAGAAAAAATAGCTGCTGGGTGCCTGATAATGTAAACAGATCAAAACAGTTAATATCCGTAAAAGGTGAAACCGAAACAAAAACACCCATCACATTGGCGATATTATTAGCGCCCAGACTATAGGCTCCAGCCGCGCAGACAACCAGCAAGCTAACTCGAACGTAAAAATCCTGTCGGAGTAAATGCGTTTTCGACCTGATGGCGGCAAACTTTGCCAAACTGTATAAAATAACCGTGAAAACAGCTGTCAATACAGGGCAAGCCGCCCAGGTTAAAACTATTTTGACAAGGCAGTTATAATCTGTGGTAAAGCCTGCGAAAAAGTTCCAACCTATTATAGCGCCGACTATCGCCTGCGAGGTCGATACCGGCAGCTTCAGTTTCGACATCCAGAACACGGTGAATGCCGCCGACATCGTCACCATAAACGAACCCGCGATGGCATTAACAGAACCGAGATTGTCGAGAGTTTTCGCCGCCCCCGAACCGCTTATAACCGCGCCAAGGATGACAAAAATGCCGCAAGTAATAGCGGCTGTCTTGAAACGAAGCATTTTCGAGCCGACAGCCGTGCCGAAAATATTAGCGGCATCATTGGCGCCCAAAGACCAGCCTAAAAATAATCCGCTTGATAGGAATAAGAGTATCATAATATCGTTATCTTAAGGGGTTAGTATTTTACTTTCACTATCATGTAATTTCATGAATATAATCAAATATATTTAAACCAGCTATGTAGGGCAGGTCTTTCCGAGACCTGCCTATTCTGTTTCCAATATAACCATCGTTTAAACTTACTCTTAACAGCCTCGAATAGGCAGGAGTCAGAGACTCCTGCCCTACTCTATCATACAATTTTATAGATATAATCAAATATATTTAAACTAACCGTTTTATAGAGTATATCGTCAACCTGTCGGCGACAGCCTGCGCGCAGTCAGAAAGGCTGTCAACATGATCGGCGAAATCCCGCAGATGCATTTTGCGGCTGAGATCGATATCCTGATTGAAAATATGCATCTTCAACCTGTTGGAAACTTTGTCTGATTCTTTTTCGTAAAAATACACTTTATGAATGTAATTTTTAACAGCGCTAATATCTGTAAAAAACGCTCTTACCGATAAAACCACCGATTCCGCCGATTTTATCGAGACATCGGTAAGCTCTAAAAATTCGTCTTTAAGCTCCGGCAAAATTTCCGGGGATTCTATTAAAAATCGATTCAGGGTTTCTTTGGCTGTATCAATTATATCATCCATGTTTTCCAAAAGTCCCAGCACATCACCGCGATATTCAGGTATTAAAGAGTGAGTATAAAGATGGTTTTCAACTTGACGGCGAAGGTTGTCGGCTTTGCTTTCCAGTTTTCCGATTGCATCAATTCGTTCATTAAACCTGTCCATATTGCAATCGAGGTAATCCTTAATTCCCAGTTTGAAAACCACCGCACCCTGACTGACAGCATCAAGGAATTCATCGATTTGTTTTTCAAGCGCTTTTATGTTTTTAAACAGGATAGCCATTGGGATAATTCATCCTTTTTCTCAAGATGCTTAATAATTTCAACTGTTTGCATTGTTGTAATTTATGAATATATAACACATAAACCAAAATTAAATATCGGCAAACAAGCAAAATACTTATAATGATTCCAATTCAAACATCGACAAAATTTCAAAATATATAACAGGTTATTTGTGGGAATAGTATTAGTTAATAGCGATTATTGTCGTGTTTGTGTCAGGATGTCCGCCTGAGGCAGATATGCTTAGATTGTTGACAAAGCAGCAACACCACTCTTGTTGCCAAGCGCTGCTTATTAGCAAGAAGGCGTATGCAATACGCCCCTACACGTTACGTCTATATAAAATCCAACATCATTATGGGAATTCCAACAAAAGGTGTTATTAGAATTTATTTCAGCACCACAGGAAATAGTCGGGGCTGGAAAGTCCCGACTATTAAGTGGTTATATTAATAATCATAGCCGGCATATAAATACACCGCCTGAATGCCCTCGGTTGTACGGCCATACGAGATTCCTACGGGACCGATGATTGTTTTTAACATGAGCGAGCCGCCAAAACCATGATGAAGCTGGTCGAAACGAATAGACTGGAGTTTTTTCCAGACCTTGCCGAAATCATACCGCGCAGAGGCATATAATTTGCCTGTGATTTTTTGCCGCAGTTCTAATGAGCCGCTGAATATTTTTTCGCCGGTTTGTTCATGCTCATAAAGCCCATAAAATGAATTCCTACCGCCAAGACTGAACAATTTAAAATACGGGGGCGTTTTATTTAGAAGGCCAAGTTCCGCGCGCGGGTGAAAATTCAGTCCCCTGAAAAGCGGATAATATGCCTCGATGCTTGTATAAAATCTAGTATAGACCATCTCGCCGCCAAGTATATCATTGGCAAACTCAATATCGAAATAATGAAGCTTGCCGGTTTCCGGAATCGGCAGAGAATTGAAGGTATCGACTAAAGACCGTATTGAAATCGATGTTCGCCGTCTATCTATCGGTTTTATTCTATCGGGCGTATCGTTTATACAGCGCGATAAATTCAACACTGCCGAAAGCTTGCCGAGACGATGGTACTGCTGACCAATCTCAAATTCGATGCCGGTAGTTTCCTCTTCAAGATGTCTGATATAATCATGCTCGATGTAAAAATTTCTCTCAAACAAAGAGTAATTTACCGACAGGCGGTAGGTGAGATATGTTTTAAATATCCTGTCGGCTTTAATAGCAAACAGGAATGCTCTTTTCTTCTCGCCGAATTGCCCTGATAGACTGACCTCATTTCCGGTACCGAATATATTTGCTCCCACAATGTCAATAAAACCGGCGGTTTTATATTCGTTATCATAACGGATGCCGGCGCGGAGATAATCAAACGATTTCTCCTCGACTTTGATAACGATATCAACTCCCGAACTGCAGGGCAATGCAGTGAGCTTAACTGTTCCAAACAGTCCGGTGGCATACAAGTCCTCGATACTTCGCTGAGCTTTATCCGCAGTAAATATCTTGCCCGAACGAAGATGAAAATCGCGCAAAACAACCCAATCCTTGGTGCGTTTATTGCCCTCGATTATAATCCTGTTAATCCTGCCCTCATCGATATTAAAAACAATAACGCCGCTCTGCGAATTAATATCAGGAAAATCTACTCGCGCCAAAGTGTATCCAGAATTGGCATATAGACGCTCAATCCGCTCGATATCAGATGCCAGCGTCTTGAAATTGGCAATCTGTCCGGGTTGGGAATCGATTAATCTGGTTACCGTTTGAGGTGAAAACAGAGTTAAACCATCGAATATTATGCCGCTTAGGCGAGGATTGTCATCTAAGATATAATCGAGTTGATATTCCCCTGATTGTTCTATCAATTCAGCTCGGGCATTTTTGATAAAACCGCTCTTATAAAAAATGGTCAGGTTGTTTTTAATCTCTGATTCATAAATAATTTCATTTTGATTCAGGCCATCAAGGAAAAAAGATTCCGGCATATGTTTCAAGCCTTTGATTTTTGTCTCGGATATTTGAAATTCCCGTCCGCTGACAGCTTTTTTTCGCTCTAATGCCTTGCGTATATCCGGCAATTGCTCTAATGCCGCCTGTCTGCCGGTTTCGATTATCTTCTCAACATTGGCGACATCGAATGTTTTTAGATGGCCAATATCCGGCGTTATAATCACATCGGCCAGACCAAGCTGATATTCGAGGCTCTTAAGAGACATAACCGTTGTTGATTGACTGACTATATCATAAGCGTTAGAGATATCCTCTATTGGCAATAGAGGAGTCGTAGTGTTGACTGCCACTACCGGACTGCCCGCCAGTTTGCGGCATATATCAACCGGTACTGGGTTAAGCAAGCCGCCATCCGCCAACAAATTGCCATTGATATAAACAGGCGTAAAGCCGATTGGAAAAGCTAACGATGCCCTTATAGCCTCGGCCAGATCGCCGGATGATATAACCTCAAGCTTTCCGTTAACCAGATTTGTTGATACAGCCCTGAATGGCGGGTCGAGAAGGTCGAAACTTATGGTGGACTTGATTCCGCTTCGATAACACAGCCTGGTCAATAATGTCGATAGTTTTTGGCCTGAGGTTATCCCTTTGGGCATTACCAGCCGCCATTTTTCCATGCCGATTTTAAAAAGCGCCTTCTCCGGACGCCCTTTGGCTGAAACTAATATTGATGACCTGCTTGGGGTTGGCGAAAACAGCTGCTGCCAGCTTGTCGTTGATACCATACGATGGAGTTCCGCGGGCGAATAGCCCGAGCAGTAAAGACCGCCGATAACCGCTCCCATACTGGCGGCGGCAATGAATTTAATTGGAATGTCGTTCTCCTCAAATACCTCAAGCGCTCCAATCTGAGCCAGCCCGCGAACGCCGCCCCCGGAAAGCGCCAACGCAATACCCTCATGGCTTTGAAGATAGCGGCTGTAAGGAGTATTCTCAAAATTATGTTGATTTAGCGGGTAATCAGGTTCTATAATAACAACATGTTCAGAGGCTATACATATTGCGGTTGTAATTATGAATATTAGAAATAAAACCAAACGTCTCATTGTAATTCACCTGAAGTATGATTATATCTTAGAGGAGGTCTAAAATCAAGCATCTATCAGAAATATTACCGGAGCTTACTAATAATCAGGTAAAAATATTTACATCCTTAAGTCAGAAAAAATACAGGCGAGAGCGTAATCTTTTTATTGCCGATGGCCCCCATTTGGTGCAAACTGTTCTGAAATCTGATTGGGAGGTAGTAAAATTTATAGTTAGAGCCTCGCAGACAGAGTTGATTGAAAAATATAATATTCCTATGAGATTAGCGGCTAAAGCGACTTCCGCTAAGTTCGATAAAATCGCCTCCACAAAATCGCCGCAAGGAATCATAGCAGTCGTAAAGCAGAAAGATGTCAAGCGCGGTTTGCAGGGTTTGATTGCTCGGGCGCAGCGGGCAGTAGCGGCTAATAATGTTTCCGACCCGGGCAATCTTGGTACGATTATTCGTACTGCCGCCGCTTTCGATTATGATATAGTTGTCTGCGTTGGCGATTGCGCTGATATTTATAACCCCAAGACAGTGCGGGCGACTCAGGGCGGACTTTTCACGATTCCGGTATTAGAACTTGAGACGCCGGCTAAATTTATTAAGCTTTTTGGCAATCAGTTTAGTATCGCAACTTTTTCCGGTTCGGCTAAAAAATGGTTGTCGAAAGCGACCCGCATCAAGAAGCCAGTGCTGGTTTTAGGCGGCGAGATTTCCGGTATAGACCCGCAAATTGAAAAAGCAGCTGATTACAGATTCCGCATAGAGCAGTCTGATAATGTGGAGTCGTTAAATGTATCAGTCGCCGCCGGTGTGGCGATGTATAAATTTTATAAGGGGTATTGGAAATAGAAGCAAGGTTTAGATTTCTAAAAACTCTTTAATAGTTACGCCAAGTTCAAAACATATAGATTTTAATAGTGTCTGTCCAACATCCTGGTTCCCATGAGACATAGGAATAATTATTCCATTTTCATTATCCCAAATCTCATGTTTTTGGCTCGCTTTTTCTTGAAACCAAGTTTTCTTAGTTTTTTGCGAACTTTTTTTAAATCAATTGCAGGTTTATCAGACAATTTTTAAATATAACAATATGTTAAGGTTTCTGGTTCTATCGGGAAATTAAAAATTGCTTTATTTAATGGGCTTCTTTTAGGAGCAACTGCTTTCCCTATTTAAAGAATAGTATTCATTCATTAATTCAGAAGATGCATGTCTGGGAATATATTTTTTAATATTTTTTGGATATTTACTCCTAACATATTCCAAATACTCTTTAATCAGTTCTCCACATTCTTGGATTGCTTTATTAGCTGTTTTGCCTTGAGCTGCGATATTCAAATCTATACAAATTGCCACTCAATGCTTATTTTCCTTTTTTATATATCCCCTAAAAATAATCGGCTGGGTGTTTTTAACCATTTTAGCAATCCTCCTACAATAATATAGAATATAAGAAAACAGCCATTATTTGCAGCTATTATTTCTATCGTCCGAATTTTCCATTAGTGTTAATAAATCTTATGATTAAACTGATAATTGCTAATGCTATTGTTAGAAATCGACCTTACCTCACAATCAAGTTGACTTAGCTGCCGAACTTTGATACTATTTAAATCCTATGTGTGATGACCTTGCCAACATGAAAGCCCGCGAAATTGCGGCTAAAATTCACACTCGTGAAATCTCCTCAGTTGAAACAGCGGAATACTTTCTTGCGCGAATCGAAAAGCTTAATCCGGAAATCAACGCTTTCATCCATGTTGACCGTGATTTTACCTTAAAGCAAGCTGAGGTTGTCGATAAGCGAATAAACAACAACGATATCCCCTCTCCGCTGGCAGGCGTGCCGGCGGCTTTTAAAGATAATATACAGGTTGCCGGCATGCCGACTACCTGCGCCTCGAAAATCCTGACAGGCTATACATCGGTTTATGATGCAGGTTTGACCTCGAATATAAAAAAAGCCGGTTTGGTAATCATCGGCAAAACTAATATGGATGAATTCGCTATGGGTTCATCCAATGAGTTCAGCTATTATGGTGCGGTAAAAAACCCGCTTGATAAATCGAAAGTCCCCGGCGGCTCATCAGGCGGTTCGGCGGCGGCGGTTGCCGCGGGTATGACACCCCTTTCGTTCGGCTCTGATACCGGCGGCTCGGTTCGCCTTCCCGGAGCATTCTGCGGATTAGCCGCTTTACGTCCCTCCTATGGCCGCATCTCCCGCTATGGGCTGGTCGCTTTCGCCTCATCTTTCGACCAGATAGGTCCCATTGCCAGCGATGTTGCTGACCTATCCGGGCTGTTATCAATCGGAGCGGGCTATGATAAGCGCGATTCAACCTGCACCGACACACCAGCGCCGGATTATTCCAGCGAATTAGCCAAAGGACTGCGCGGCTTGAAAGTCGGCATTCCGGCCGAGTATTTTGGTGAGGGAATTGACCAGCCGGTTCGAGAGGCGATTGAAAATGTTATCGACAGCTTAAGGAAAGATAATATCGAGATTGCAGATATATCACTGCCTATGACAAAATACTGCACGGCGGTATATTATATTATCGCCAATGCCGAAGCCTCCGCCAATTTAGCCCGCTATGATGGGGTTAGATACGGCTGGCGGTCGGCTATCGCAAATTCATTAGATGAGCTGTATTACAATACCCGCACCGAGGGGTTTGGCGCGGAAGTCAAACGGCGCATTATGTTGGGCACATTTGTGCTTTCGGCGGGTTACTATGATGCCTATTACCGGCGCGCTTTGAAAATCCGTTCGCTTATCAGTGAGGATTTCGATAGAGCATTCAGGGAATGCGATATAATACTATCGCCGACTTCTCCATCAACCGCCTTTGGATTTGACGAACGCATCAATGACCCGCTTAGGATGTATCTTTCGGATGTCTTCACAGCGGCTTCACCGCTGGCGAAAATTCCGGCGCTGAGCATCCCAATCGGCAAAGACCCTAATGACATGCCGATAGGCTTACAGCTTATGGGCAAATATTTTGATGAGCAAACGATTCTGCGCGGAGCCTATCATATCGAAAGGATGCTTGGCAATGGTTAAGTATGAAGCGGTAATCGGCTTGGAGGCGCATGTTCAGCTTAAAACCGCCGCTAAGATATTCTGCGGATGTTCGACCTCCTATGGCGCCGAACCTAATACGCAGGTTTGTCCTATATGTTTGGGAATGCCCGGAGTTCTGCCAAAACTTAATAAAAAAGCGGTCGAGTATGCCATAAAAATGATTCTGGCGGTCGGCGGCACGATTAGCCCGGAAAGTGAGTTCGCCCGTAAAAATTATTTATATCCCGACCTTCCCAAAGGTTATCAAATATCGCAATTTGAGTTCCCGCTGTCTAAAGGCGGAGCAGTTGTAATCAGGGACGCTAACGATATCGAGAAGAAAATCCGTCTCAATCGAATTCATATCGAGGAGGAGGCAGGCAAGTCGTTTCATGATATTGATGACAGATACTCTTTCATAGATTTCAACCGCTGCGGAACGCCGCTATTGGAGATTGTGTCTGAGCCTGATATGAGAACCTCCAAAGAGGCATCTGATTTCCTTAATAAGATTAAGCAGATAGCGGTATATCTCGATATTAGCTCCGGCAATATGAACGAGGGCGCGTTTCGCTGTGATGTCAATGTCTCTGTCAGGCAGTCAGGGCAGAAAGAGTATGGCGCGCGCCGCGAGATAAAGAATATGAACTCGTTTAAGTTTATCGTAAAAGCTATAGATTATGAAATAGAAAAACAGATTGAGATTATCAAAAGCGGCGGCTGTATATCTCAGCAAACCATGTTGTGGGATGAGAAAGCATTTATCACCAAGCCTATGCGCGTTAAAGAGGGAGCAAGCGACTATCGTTATTTTCCCGAACCCGATTTAATGAGGCTTGATGTCAGTTCGGAATGGATTGAAGAAATAAAAGATACTATGCCGGAACTTCCTGATGCGAAACTTCAGCGTTTTATAGGTGAATATAAAATCCCTGCCGGAGATGCTGAGATATTGACATCATCAAGAAACTTATCTGATTATTATGAAACTGTGGTTAAAATTTCCGGCGAACCTAAACTTTCAGCCAATTGGATTATGACAGAATTGATGCGGGAGATAAAAGAAACCGATATATCTCAAATCAAGGCTGCGCCCGAAAATCTTGGCGGCTTAATAAAAATGATAACCACCAGTGAGATTTCCGGTAAAATTGCCAAAGATGTTTTTGCCGAAATGATAAAAACCGGCAATACCGCAGAAGCAATAGTCGAGCAAAAGGGATCGAGGCAGGTATCAGACATCGATAAGCTCTCGGCTATAGTGGAAAAGATACTTGTAGATAATAAGAGCAATGTAAAGAAATATCTTGATGGCAAAGAAGCGCTGTTCAGCTTCTTTATCGGCTTAGTGATGAAAGGAACCGATGGCCGGGCGAATCCGGCTATGGTTAACCGGATATTAAAGGATGCGCTGAATAAATTGAGAGGGTAAGGATGTTAAAACTGGCAGTATTTATATCAGGCGGCGGCACAAACCTTCAGGCGCTAATTGATGCCTGCGCTGATAAATCCATAGAAGCTGAAATCAAAACGGTAATCTCAAATAATTCCAAAGCCTACGGACTCGAACGCGCTAAGAAAGCCGGCATACCGACATTTCATATAAGCAAGTTTAAATATCCCAATGATAACGATTACTTAGCGGCTTTACGGAATGTTTTAAAACAGAATGAAATCGAACTTATAGTCTTAGCCGGTTATATGAAGCTCTTGCCGTCCGCAATAATTAATGACTACCATGAACATATAATCAATATTCATCCGGCTTTGCTGCCCAAGTATGGCGGCAAGGGAATGTATGGAATGAATGTTCACAAAGCCGTTATTCAAGCGAAGGATAATTTTTCGGGAGCGACCGTTCATGTGGTGGATGAAATATATGACCATGGAGCGATTCTAATTCAGCGGCAGGTTCCGGTTATGAAAGACGACACGCCCGAATCATTAGCCGCCCGAGTACTTGAGGTTGAACATCAGATTTTACCGGAGGCTGTTAAGCTGTTTATCAAATGAAAAAATACGCATTATTAATATTCACAATTCTATTTTTAGGAACGCTATCACCATCAGTATATGGCGAGAAATATATTCGCAGTATTGGTATTGTCAGGTTGAATGTTTTCGATAACCAACTCGAACACAAAAGCAATTTTCTTTTCAAGCTGGCTAATAAATTCCATGTTGTAACGAAAGAACGCATCATCCGTCAGGAATTGCTCTTGCAATCGGGAGATGTTTTTGATAAGGAGACTTTAGAGGAAAGCCTGAGAAATATCCGTTCCTTAGTTTTTATTGGCGATGCCAGAAGTGTTATCAGTCGGATTGAGGGCGATTCGGTTGATATCAAAATCATAACCGAGGATCTCTGGACAACGGCTGTTGGCGCCTCAGCCGAGGGCGGCGGCGGACGGTATAATTTTACGATTTATGCGGACGAGAAAAATATCGCCGGTTTGGGCATCGGGTTTGATGCAAACCTGCAATTTACCACCGATGAAAATGACGGGTATGTTTTCCTTATAACAGATAGACGTCTGTTCGGCTCTCGTTTTATGACTAATATCTGGCTGTGTGATTTATCTTATGAGAGAGGGCAAAGCATCCAGCTTAACCAACCATTTTACAGTCTCGATACCAAATGGAGTTTCGGCGGACTTCTTGGTAAAAAGGAATCAGAACCGAGGATATTTTATTATGGCAATGAGATATTCAAATATAAATATAACTACAAAATTTTCAACTTCTATCTTAATAGAGCCTTTGGCAAGCATACCCGGTTGGTGCCGGGACTTCAATTTGCTTATAACAATCATGAATACAGCGAATTGCCCGGAATAAATGATGCTTATGGTTTAATTCCGCAAAACGAGATATTCAGCGGGCCCGGAATAAATTTAAAAATCTCAACATTCCGCTACTTTACTGCTGTGTACCTTGATGAATTCGGGACTACCGAGGATTTAGCTGAACATGCCTTTATAGAGGTTAACACTATCTGGTATGACGATGCTTTTAATGCTAATTATGAGGGCGCTTATTTTAGAGTTGGCGCCGGCTTTTTTGTCAATCCCGCTAAGAGGGTTTATATCGGAGCAAAGAACAGCTATTCAAATTATTATAACGGAACTAATAGAGAAAGAATCACTAATACATTTAATTCTATTATCTACTATAAGCCCTCCTGCCGAAATCTTCTTGCCTGCCGGTTTATGACCCAATTCGGTTATAGGCAGGAATCAAATTACCAGTTGGTCCTGGGCGGGATTAACGGCTTGCGGGGCTACCCCGACCGTTATTTTGAGGGCACAAAATTGGCTTTGACAAACATCGAGTACCGAATTTTTACTCCGGTCGAGATATTTACTGTCGGTTTAGGCGGCGCGGTGTTTTTCGATGCCGGTTATGTTTGGGATGATAATGAGCGGGTCAGTTTGTCGGATATGAAAAAAGATGTTGGCATAGGTTTGCGTTTTGGATTAACAAAATCCTCAACCGCTCGTATAATTAGATTCGATCTGGCTAAAGCGCTGGATAGCAACAACTGGTATTTATCATTTAGCACGGAGAATTTATTTGGCCTGGCGCGTTTCCAATAATTATGAGCGGTCTTTCTGGCTGTTGATAATAGCTGTAACCATCCTGCGGCTGATAATGGCGTTATTCTTAGAGCCAGCGCCTCAGGAAGCATACTACTGGAACTATTCACTGCATCCGGATATTTCCTATTTCGACCATCCCCCGATGACCGCTTATTTAATTTATTTCTTTACCGGCATATTCGGCGACAACTCGTTCGGGCTGCATTTCTCGGCGATATTCATCTCCTTTGTTTTGTCCTTGCTGATGTTTTATCTTATCAAATCTCTTTTTGATATTAAAACGGCTTTCTGGTCGGTTATTGCAGGCGTTAGTACTTTAATATTCTCTTTGGGAGGAATAATAATCACGCCGGATGGTCCTTTGCTTCTATTCTGGTTTTTGATGATGTTTGCCTTATATCAGGCAGTTGAAAACGACAATCTGAACTTGTGGATTCTAACCGGCGTATTTGGCGGCGCGGCGTTTGTATCCAAATATACGGCGGCTTTTGCTTTTATCGGAGCATTTTTATATCTGCTTACTTATGATAAGGGCAGAAAATGTTTATTTTCATATAAGCCGTATCTGTCGCTGTTAATTTCGTTTATTGTTTCATTGCCGGTTGTTGTCTGGAACTATCAGCATAACTGGGCAAGTTTCGGTTTTCAAAGCGGACGGCGAGCCGCGGAGGCTGTAACTATACGAGCCGATTACTTTTTCGGTTTTCTTGGGTCGCAGGTTGGCGTGCTCGGCATATTTTTGATGCCGTTATTTATCTGGGGCATCATTAAAACCGCCAGCCACATAAAAGATGATTCCCGGTTGGCGCTGTTTTTTTGGTTTACTTTGCCGACATTATTATTTTTCACTTTGATTTCGCCGGTTCATTATGTTAAAATGAACTGGCTGGCGCCGGCGTATTTATCCGGATTGCCGGTTGTAGTTTATATGCTACTAAAATCGGTTAGCCTTAAATGGAAGGCGTATGGTAAATTTGCTTTGTCATTTTCGATTGCCGCAACTTTAGTTTTCCACATAATGTTATTTATACCGGCTGTCGGCATCGGCAAAGCTGATACTATACATGGCTGGAGTGAACTGGCTGCCAGAGTAGATGAAATCAGAGCTGATTTTTCCAAGCATGGCGAGTTCTTTATCTGCGGTTATGAATATAAAACAGCTTCCGAACTGCGGTTTCATCTTGATGACCAGCCGGAAACATTCTCCAACAATATTGTCGGGAAAAGAGGCTTAGCTTATGACTTCTGGAGCGACCCGGATACGCTTATAGGCAAAAACTGCATATTCGTTTACGACCAGAGAAACAGGTATAAAAATCCGAAACATCTTAAAGATGTTTTTGAACGGGTTGATGAACCTGAGATTTTTACAGCAGCCAGAGGCGGCAAAAAGATTACTGATTTTTACATATACAAATGTTATAGCTATAAAGGGATACTATGAATGAAGTAATGAAAACAAACCTTAGCGGCATCAAGCTTTCTAATCGGGGAAAAGTCAGGGATATTTACGATCTTGGCGACAGCCTGCTTTTTATTGCAACCGACCGCATATCGGCATTCGATTGGGTCCTTCCCAATGGCATACCCGGCAAAGGCCGGATATTGAATTCGATATCGGTATTCTGGTTTGATTTTACAAAAGACATCATTGACAATCATCTGATAACCGCCGATTTTGAGCAGTTCCCCATCGAGCTAAAGCCGTATCGCGGCCAACTTGAGGGGCGTTCAATGATAGTCAAAAAGGCGCGGCGTGTTGATATAGAATGTGTGGCGCGCGGCTATATTATAGGCTCGGGCTATAAAGATTATAAGAATACAAAACCTGAAAACGGCATGATTAACCTTCACGGAAGCCATCTGCCCGAAAACCTGAAACTGGCGGAGAAGCTTCCCGAAACGATTTTTACGCCTGCCACTAAAGAGGATAGCGGCCATGATATTAATATCAGCTTCGATAAAATGGCTGATATGGTTGGCAGGGAGCTTACTGTCAAGTTAAAAGAGGCAACGATATCTTTATATGAAAAAGCTGCCGAATATGCGCTGACAAAAAATATAATTATCGCCGATACCAAGTTTGAATTTGGCTTTGATGGCGACAAGCTGATTTTAATCGATGAGATATTGTCGCCTGATTCCTCGCGTTTCTGGCCGGCAGATACATATACGCCGGGCAAAAATCCCGAAAGTTTCGATAAGCAATTTGTTCGTGATTATCTGGCAGACTGCGGCTGGGATAAAAATTCCGAGCCGCCTCGATTGCCGGATGATATAGTATCTAAAACCCTTAACAAATATAAGGAGGCCTACCGACTGCTGGTAGGAAAGGAAATTGATTAAACGCGCGTTAATATCCGTATATGATAAAACCGGCTTAGATAATCTTGCCGGATACTTGCATCAGAAAAATGTTGAGATAGTCTCCTCCGGCGGAACTTATAAAGAGATTCAGAACGAGAGAATCAGTGTAAAAAAAGTAAGCGAGGTTACCGGTTCCCCCGAGATTCTTGGCGGCCGCGTAAAAACGCTTCACCCAACCATTCATGCCGGCATTCTTGCCCGTAAGGACCAGCTTGGCGAACTCGAATTGCGCCATCTGCCGGTATTCGATTTGGTGGTTGTCAACCTGTATCCATTCGAGAAGGTCGCTGCCGATGGCGCCGATTTGGATAAGGCTTTGGAAAATATCGATATCGGCGGACCTGCTATGCTTCGAGCTGCGGCAAAGAATTTCAAGCGGGTTACTGTTATATGCGACCCCGACGATTATGACAGATTGATAGAGGAAATGGAAAGCAACAATGGTAAAACCACACTCGAATTCCGCCGGAAAATGGCGCTGAAAGTATTTACGCGTACTAATACTTATGACAAAGCTATCACTGCTTATCTATCAAAACAATCAACCCCTGAGGTTGAAGCCGGGATGTTTGCTGAAAACATCTCAATTTCGTTATCAAGGCAAAACAAGCTTAGATACGGCGAAAACCCGCATCAACAAGCCGCGCTTTATATCGATAACAGTTATCCTTTCGCCTCAATAGGCAAGGCGCAGATTTTATCGGGCAAGGAGCTTTCATTTAACAACATCTGGGACCTCGAAGCCGCTTTGCAGATGATACTCGATTTCAAACGCCCCTTCGCCGCGGTTATCAAACATACAAACCCCTGCGGCGCAGCTATAGGCGAAACGTTGGCAGAGGCATACGGCAAAGCTTTAGAATCCGACCCGATGTCGGCTTTCGGTTCAATTATAGGTTTAAACCAAACTGTTAATATGGAGACCGCTAAGCTTTTACATAAAACCCGTTTCATCGAATGCATACTGGCGCCGGATTATGAACCAGAGGCATTAGAGCTATTAAAGAAGAAAAAACAACGCCGCTTGATAGCTGTGGGCGAGCTTGATTCATCCATAGAGGAGCGTCCGGATATGCGGATTATAACCGGCGGCGCGCTTTTGCAGTCGCGGGATACTGCCGAGCTGAAAGCTGATGATTTGAAGATTGTCACTAAAATCAAGCCCTCTCAGACACAGATTGATGACTTGCTTTTCGGCTTTAAGATTATCAAGCATGTTAAATCAAATGCGGTTTTAATCTGTAAGAATGGCGCCACGGTAGGCATAGGCGCCGGCCAAACCAGCCGTGTTGATTCATCCATAATTGCGGTGCGGAAAGCCGGCGATAGAGCCAAGGATGCCGTAGCCGCCTCCGATGCTTTTTTCCCGATGCCGGATGGTTTCGAAGTGTTGGCTGAGGCTGGGGTAAAGGCGGTCATCCAGCCCGGCGGCAGCAAAGGCGACCCCGATGTTATAGCCGCCGCCGATAAGCTAAACGCGGCGATGGTATTCAGCGGAATGCGGCATTTTAAGCATTAGTATATGCTATTGCCGGGTATTAATTCATGAAATTGTGTTATTACGCGTAGGGGTGTCCGCCTAAGGCGGATACGCCCTCTTGTTACCAAGCAGCGCTTGGTAACAAGAGAGGTTTGTTGCTTTATCAACAAACTCCGGACAGCCTCCTTAGGCTAATATTCCTACTAATGATGTTAGATTTACAGGGCGGCTTCAATCATCATAATTCTTGCATAAACTGCTAATATCTTATAATATCTAACGAACGCGCTCAGGATATAATAAGAATTAGACGGGGATATTTCAAACCGAATATCCCCCTCACAGGGAGGATTAATCCGATGAAAACCGCTATAATATCAGATACTCATTTCGGCGATCCAATGTGTACATTGTTTGCCAGAGACCAAAGCGGCAAGATAGTTGAGGGTTCGGGATATAATAAATTTCGGAAAGCCGCCGGACAAGATAACGACTATTTGATTTTAGCCGGCGATACAATCGACCTTTCCATTGAGAATTACAAAGATGCCTATGAAGTAGCGCGAGCATTTTTCCTTCGGATTCAAAGAGATAAAATTGCCAAGGAAATAATTTATATACCCGGCAATCATGATTTTGACATCTGGCATACGTATGAATATCAGGTAAATGTCATCCATAAAATTGAAAAAGGCATGCCGGCAAGTCATTTCCGATGGTCGGTGCCCGGCGTAATCGATGACAGAACCGGCAGCGATAACCGGGGATTGACTATTCCGGGTGTAAGCGACAGGACTGACAGCGATGAGCATCGTTATGGCGGACTATTTCTCGACAATATCACAAAGCCGGATGGGGAAAGCACAACCTTCAATTTTGTTTATCCCAATCTATATATTGCAGCCGATAATGAGTCAGTTATCATTACGCATGGTCATTACCTTGATGCGTTCTGGTCATTGACCGGCGATTGGTCATTGAAAATTACCCGCGATGATTTGAATGTTGGCCAAGTACTCGACCTAAAAGAGATGACATCTATTAACTTCCCGCTTTGCCAATTAACCTCCTCAGGTATTGGCCAGGCCGGTCCGTTGACAAAAGTAATTCGCAAGGTTCAGCGTGATGTTAAGGACAAAGAATTGAATGATATTGAAGTTTATTTGGAACGCTTTAGAAATGAAGTTGACAAATTGACTAAATTTCCCTGGTATGGCGAAATTGTCGAGACCTGGGTTTCTAAAAAAGTAAAGAAGATGTTCTTAGAATCGCTTAGCAAAATGGATGTTGCCCGCTACAGCGACAGTTTTATTCATAAGCAGGAGGTTAAAGACCGCTTCTGGGATTACTATCAAGCCAGCATGATAGAGATAAACGAAATCAACTCGAAATACGGATATGATATTCCCATGCCCTGGTTTGTGATATTCGGCCATACGCACCGTCCAATAGCATGGGGCGCGGATAATCCGCCCCAGACTAAGCCTCTTGCTGTTACCGGAATGCGGCCTGTCAAGCTTTACAATACCGGCGGCTGGCTTAATAGGCTTGATGACCGGGGGCAAATCGAATTTTGCGGCGCTTCGGTATTTATATATGAGACTGGCAAAGGTTTCAAATCAATAGCAATTGAGTAGGATAGGAAGCTCGGATAATACTATCGAATTTCATTTTTAGCTCTGTTTACCAAACGCAGTAAGGTGTCGGGTTGAATAAAGGACTCCGTCCGCTCCCTTTGTTCGGAACCCGACCTGCAATATTTTAGACCTTCGTTCTTGTTCTGCTTCGCTGATCTTCATATAATTAATCTCGACCTTCATTTCGTCAAGTTTGTTTTTTTTCAATTAATCCCGTCCTTAACGATTTAACTAATTCAAGTATATTATCAAATTCATCACTCTCCAAGGTAGATTCAGTTTGCATATCTCTGATGAGTTTGTATTCTGAATTATCATCTATTTCATGATTAAGAATTTCCAGTAAAACATTAAAGCTTGCTGGTTTTATTATTGAGGCTATATCGCGACCTAACAATCTTGCAAAGCCACAGTTGAAATCATAATTGTCTTCATCAATTATTATATCACCGTGTTCCGTATGAAATCTGTCAAAAGTTTCAAATTCGCAATAATTATTAATTAGTTGAAGAATATCTATTGCATCTTTTCTTCTTGCGGGATACTTTTCATGCCAGCTTATAAATTTCAATATTACTAAGCTTGCTGGAGTTGGAATAGTGACTTTAAGATCAGGATTTTTTCGTATAAGTACAGTCAAGCAAGCTTCATTAACCTCCTCGAATCCCATAGCGCTCATTACAAAACCAGTATTGGGCCACTGTATTGAATACTTGGGATTTTCAATATCACCATACGGTACAATATCAACCAGTTTGCCGGTTTTGCTATTCAATCGATTTTTTTGATATCTATTAAAAACATAGCCGTATTCCGATAACAACTTATTTACAAGCGCATTATATTCATCCCAACCGGAAACATTTATAATGAAATCAATATCTCGTGTGGCTCTAATGGATTTGGTTTCGTAAAGAATATTAATTATATCGCGTGCAAAGGCACCTATAATGAAATATGATATATCTAAGGCTTGAGTCGCTTCATCCATATCGGAGATTGCTTTAATAATATCTTTATCTATTTTCCCCGATATATCGTAAAATGAATTGGTCATA
This sequence comes from Candidatus Zixiibacteriota bacterium, assembly GCA_021159005.1. Classification (NCBI taxonomy): domain Bacteria; kingdom Pseudomonadati; phylum Candidatus Zixiibacteriota; species Candidatus Zixiibacteriota bacterium. The sequence continues at coordinate 18,961 of JAGGSN010000173.1, forward strand.
TATAACTCTTGCTGTTTCGATATTCCTTGGTTCTGCCGTTGCTAAAAGATCAGCATATATCAAAATAGGGTGCACAGTATCGCGTTTATTCCAAATTTGTTGGTTTCCCCAAAATCTCCGGCGAATTTCAACATTTCCCTTTGGATTTTTTCTAAGTCCTAACTGAAAAATTAGCTCATTTAAACCTTTTTTGTCTGTATAAATTGTAAAAATTTCTGGCCTTAAATACTGAGTGATTTTATTAGCGGCGATTTCGCCTCCCCATTGAGCATTATATCCGGTGATGTCAATTTGGTTTTCCGTAAGAGCTTTTTTCGCATCGAATCGACCTAAAAAAGTTTGGGGCCGTAGTTTTTCCGCATATAACTCAACCCACTTATCAAGTAATTTTCTTTTATCGACTATTCTTCGTTCCTTGTTATTCTTTCTGATTATAAATCCCTTTAAAGTTAAATCCCTAAAGGTCCAATTTACCGTGCCCAAAGCGGTATCTGCTACTCTGGCAATTGTCCGGTAGTTTTTGTTTTCAAGACGATCATGACATAATAGTGCGAAAATTACGCGGAGTTTAGCTGGTCCCCAGGCTTCGTTGCGATCATATATAAATTTCTTTGGGGCAATTTTATTTCCAATTACGAATATATAAACAGGTAGAAAATTAATATACATATTTCCCACAGTATCTAAAAATGGGATTTCTAATTCCTTCAATTTCCTTGCTAATTGTGGATTTACATACCTCGTCACCAATAGCCCGTGCCCCCCTCTAATTTTCATTTGGTTTGCTATTCTTCCTACATTGGCATTATTGATATTCGCCTTGACTTCCAGATAGAATCGTAGAGGACGGTCATGAAAACGTATTTCTATGATTGCATCATGGCGGTTTATTAGCCCTGTTTGAAGATTCATTTCCTCAATGTCTAATTTTATTTCATTCTTAAATGCTTCGAGCGCATCATTCAGGATTTCGTATTCTAATTCTGCAATATTCATGGCACTAAACCTGTTCAACAATTTACGGTGTTCATTATATTTGAACATACGGATATATTAAATAAAAGTCAAGCTTTTTTGTTCAAAATATACGCTGGTTCAATTATAATGAACATAGCAGAACATTGAACACATTGTAGCACTGCTATCTCATTATAAATCGATATTTTAAAAATAGTTATGGAAATATGCCTTAAATAACTTATATTAAATTAGAGGATAAAATAAACCCAAGAATAATGATATAATTACCGGTCCCAGCTATCGGCCTCAGAATACACGCAATGGATTCATTATAAGATAAGACTGAATAAAAATATATTACTTATTATCACTACGTCCGGCTTTTTCAATAAAATTCTTTAATGATATATATTAAGTGAAACTTGTTTAAATCATATCTAAAGAGCAACAAAACGTTGGACAACTCCGGTAAACATCGACATTTTACTTTTTGCTTTGTCTAATATTTCATGATTAGATATTAGAAGTTGCTTATTGTATGCGTCCCTCCTACATGTAATCATATCTGTAAAAAATGCGCTTAATTGGCTTCAATATCTTTCTCAAAATATAAATCGGCAAAGCCTTTTTCTTTATGGCGAAATATTTATCCATCGCGGTTAAACCGCAGAACCACCAATCGCTGAAAGCATAAGCTTCTTCAATTATATCTAATGATTGGATGAAGATTTCGCTGGCATTTTGCCATGGTTCATATACTGATTTATCTCCAATCCAATTAATCTCAGGTTTGCCAAATGCCTCTACCGCCAAGGGAAGAAACCGTCCTACCTTGGGGTTGTCGGGATCAAGCCCCATCTTTTTGGCGCCTACCCAATCTACCGCTAATAGGTTCTCGCCTCCGATTATAGTCCTGGTGCGGTTTGGTTTCGGGTCAACAATGACTCCGAAATGGCCATCCGCGCTATAGAAAGCATCGACAAGACCGAAATGAACAGGGAAATGTTTAAGCGTCTCGATTGTTGGCCAGTCATACTCCCTTTTGGTATGATACTCTTTTAGCTTGTTCTGCAGGGGAAGAGTGCCGTAGATATTCTTTAATGTAAGCGTATAATGGCAGAATACATGAGTCTTATTCTTGGCGAACGATACCCTAAAATCAGCGTCCCTCCAAGTTGGCCCGACAAAGTGCTTGCCCAGCCTGCCGCCATAATCATAGGCAGTCATCTCTTCGGTAAGGTCGACGATACGATAGTTCTTTTCTGTCGAATAGCCAATATACTCGGCAATTTTTATTACCTCTCGATTAGTATAATAATTCCCCAGAGTACTCTGCGCCTCTACAATAGTGATATCAGAAAAACCCCTTTCGGCAATTTTATCGATTAGCGCCTCCACTAAGGCGGGATCGGTATAAGTGGAATGGTCCTTTTTCGAGTGCATGAACATGAAATTGGGCTTGATTACTACCCTGAAAGCATCTTTCGTCTTGCCGGATTGCTTGAAGTGTCTGTCTAATATCCCGAAAAATCCTGATTCGCCAAGGACCTTATCGAGGGTTTTAAATTTATCATCGCCTTTTAACGAGACAACAGTTGTGGGACCTGTGTTTTTTGGGACAACCGGCTTTTTCTTAAGGTAAAACGTTTGAGCCTCAAAAAATGAGCGGCTGGCTCTTAAAAAGAAAATGAGGGTTATCCAGAATAAGGCGCCATCGACAATAAATATGACTATATAGGCGAAATATTTTGCTGATAAAACAAAATAGCCCAGCGATGATAGAGAGCTGATAGCTTTGGAGACCAATACCGGCACGATATAGCCTTTGTTTTTTCTGATATTATGTCCGGCTATGGCGCTAAGAATAGTAATAGTCATCATCATGGAAAACGCTAACGCCAGCCAAAATTTTTCCGTTGATACAGGCATCTCCGCCAAACCGGGCATCACGATACGGGAAAGCAAGTTGATTGAGTTAGTGATAATTTCGGGTAATAAAGCGAAAGCCAACCCGGCCGCAAAATATATTATGGCGCTGATTGTCATGACTATTTTTAACTGTTTTTCCTGTTTGGTTAAGTCAATCATAGCAAGCTTCCTTCCATTTAATAAGTGTCTTTATCGAGAGGTTCATTGACAAGAAATGCCGACATCGAATACTGCGCGATTATCTCAATCGGCCAGCATCCAAGGAGTAAAAACAAGGGCGGGAAATTCGCATCCATTGTAAATTCCCATACTCCGCTGGATATGGAACCAACATACTCGCTGGGGATGCCGATAATCCATGCCGACAGAACAAGCCCGGCAAATACAGGGAAATCCATTTTTAATACCGAATAGATGCCGAATATTAATAACAGCGCGTAAAGCAGCCAAAACAAGGCTCCTGTTCCCTGCAGATAGTCTCCCATCATAAAAGGAATCAGCGCTGCAATGAGCAAAAGTATTATCAGATTTAGCCAGCGCGGTAGGGTAAATTTAAGTTTTCTAATCAACCTGATTAATACTCTTGATGCTAAACCATAAGAAACAAGACCTGCTAATACCCAGCACCATACGCCAAAAACGAACTGTCCGCCAAAGCCATGATAAACCCAGATATTTGACTTTATCCCAATAGCCTCTTTAATGTATTCGATAATAAAAATCACTGCTATAAAAGATAAAAACCGCTTAGTAGAAATATACAGAGACAACCATATCACTATTATGGAACTTGCCGCTAATGTAATCCGGAATATGGTTGTTATCTTTTGAAAATACCCCTCATAATAAGCTGCGAAGAGAGCAGCAATTAATAGTAGAAGCGCCAGGAATACATTTCGCATTTTTTCAATCTGTTTATTATTGTCCATATAAAATCTCCGGGGCGGCTTTTTATATTATTTATAAATTATATAGCAAGAAATGCTTTTAGTCAATGATTGATAATATAGAAATTTCCTTAATATTTTTACTTGACCATAACGGCCGGTTAGTATATAAAAATGAGGTTGTACTGTTCTTAAGGTTGTTTTTGTAAATGATGGGAACATCTTCATGGTTGGAAGACAAAAATATCGGTTTATTGGTTATTATGCAGAAGGCTAAATTTTAATTTAATATATAGAAAGAAAGGATAAAGAAATGGCATCTAACAATAAACCAATAGAGTTAACCAGCCCGGAATTCAAACTGAAGCCATATAAATATTCTGCTATAATAATAGCCGCAACAATACTAATTTTAACTGTAATATTTAAACCGATAAACATACCCTATTGGGAATTTTCCACCGATAAAATACTTGCTTTGATGATAGCCCTGCTATTAATATCGCTTTTTCTTGAAAGAACAATCGAGGTCATTATAAAAGTATTTATGGGCAAAAGGAAACAGGAACTTGTTAGCATTATAAATTTGGAAAAGCAAAAAGCCAGACTCAAACAAGGTGTCGGTGATGCTCCGGCTACAGATATTCAAATTGAAGCGACTCAGGAAATGAAAATGCATATTAATAACACAAAAAGGTTAGCTTTGCTTATCGGCTTCATTCTCGGCATCAGTATCAGCGCGCTGGGTATCAGGACTCTTCAGCAGATTATCAATCAGGATGTTTTCATAACTGCCGGCAATTTACAGCGGTCTTTATTTGTTGGCATGGATACTCTTATAACCGGCGCTTTACTCGGCGGCGGCTCCAATGGCATTCATAAGATTCTGGATGCATTTTTAACGCGTGTCGATTGGTACAGAAATAAACATAAACCCGTAAATCCGGACGAATAAAACTATGAATGACTTGACGCTCGATAAAATCTATAAAAGAAAATCCAAAGGCAGAAAGGTAAGACTAATTCAGGAATGGCTCTGCCTTCATGGTATATATGTGAATATCGATGGCGATTTTGGGCCGGCTACTGATTATGCCGTAAGAAGATTTCAAACAATCAAGAAGCTCAGGGCTAACGGTATAGTTGGCTACAGCGTTTTCAAACAGTTTGTAGCGCCAATGGCTCAATCGTTAATGCCGCTTTCATCAATGAGAACTTCATTAAATCGATTGATAGTCAAATGCGCAAAACAGCACTTGAAACAACATCCCCGTGAGGCGGGCGGTCAAAACAAGGGACCCTGGGTCAGGCTTTATATGGATGGCAATGAGGGTAGAAACTGGCCCTGGTGCGCCAGTTTTGTCTGTTTTATTATCAATCAAGCCTGCCGCAATCTTAATATCCCATCCCCTATTAAACGCTCTTTTTCATGCGATGTGTTGGCTTTAAATGCTAAAAATAATGGGAGTTTTCTGGCTGGAAATAAAATTACCGATTATAAACAAATTAAACCCGGCTCATTGTTTTTACACAGAAGAACAGCCAATGATTGGGTCCATACCGGCATTGTAATTGAAGCCGAGCCGGAAATATTTCACTCTATCGAAGGCAATACCAACGATGAAGGCAGCCGGGAAGGCTATGAGGCTTGCGGCAGAATAAGAGGATATAAAAAGATGGACTTTATCCTGATTTAAACTATCGAACAACGCTTGTGCCTGCCTCAGGCGGGTGATGAAAGGAACTTAATATGCCAAATCATTTTAAAAACCTCATCTTCGAGGGAGGCGGAGTAAAGGGAATCGCCTATGTCGGAGCAATTGAGGAACTTCAGGCAAAAAATATAATTCAGCAAATCGAACGAGTGGGCGGCGCCTCCGCCGGCGCGATAAACGCTATTTTAGTCGGGCTTAATTATTCGGTAGAAGAAACAAAGGAAGTTCTCTGGAAACTGAATTTTAATAATTTGATGGATGATTCATGGGGTTTCATCAAGGATACTACAAGATTAATTGATAAATACGGCTGGTATAAAGGCGACTTCTTCCGGGAATGGATAGGCAATGTAATCAAAACCAAAACCGGCAACAGCGAATCGACCTTTAGCGATATACATGCTCGTAAAGCAAGCAGGAATTTCAAGGATATGTATTTCATTGGAACCAACCTTTCCACGCATTTTTGCGAAGTATTTTCCTATGAACATACGCCAAGAGTCTGCATTGCCGATGCGGTTAGGATATCCATGTCGATTCCTTTATTTTTCGCCGCCAAGCGAAGCCTGCGAGGCGACCTTTATGTTGATGGCGGAGTTTTGCTCAACTACCCGATTAAGCTGTTTGATAGAGAAAAGTACATATCGGAAAAAGGACGCAATACTGAATACTATGATAAACACAATAAAAACCTTGCTGATGCCGGAATAAATATCAGCAAGTATGTTTTTAATAAGGAAACTCTGGGGTTCAGGCTTGATTCGGCTAAGGAAATAGCAGTCTTTAGAGACCATTCCGAACCTGAACATAACAAGATAGATGATTTCTTTTCATATGCCTGGTCGCTTATCAGCTCTATTATGGAAAATCAGCAAAACACTCACCTTCATAATGATGACTGGCAAAGGACTGTTTATATCGACACTTTAGGAGTTAAAACAACGGAGTTCGATTTGCAGGACGAAATGAAAGAGAAACTGGTTGAATCGGGATGCTCCGGCGTAAAGAAATATTTCGAGTGGTATGATAATAATAGTACAGCTAATAAGTAGAGGTGCATAAGCTAAAAAGTTCAAGCAGGATTGAAATTCATTCTGTTGACATGCATTCATGGGCATCAATAAAATTAGCTTATCTTCAGGAATGGAATTATGTTCTTAAATAAAGTTGTCAGTTTTTAGTCAAATCGGGGTATACTATTATGAAAGATAACAATGCCGCAAAAAAACTGCTGGTTAAAAAACCAGGGTATAAAGCTCAACCGATTAATGACACTGAAAATATTGAAAGCTATAAGTGTCTTCTTGAGAATGTTCCCATAGGCCTATACCGGTCGCGAATAACGGATGGCAAACTTCTTGAGTGCAACATCCAATTTGCCAATATACTTGGCTATGATAACCGCGAAGAATGCCTGTCTGATTATATCGTTGCAGAACATTATGTTGATTCGGAGGCACGAGACCGGATGCTGGCAGAAATCCGCAAACATGGTGAAATCAGGGATTTCGAAGCCGAGTTTACAGCTAAGGACGGAATTCATTTGTGGTTAAAGTTTTCGGCAAGGATTACAAACACGCGGAACTGTATCGAGGGTTTCATAGAGGATATTTCTGAAAAAAAGCTGGCCGAAGAAAAACAGCAGCAAAATTCTGAACAATATCATAGTATTTTCCAATCCGTTAATGACGGTTTGCTTATATATAATCTTAATGGCAAAATTATTGAAGCGAACTCGGCTGCCTGCAAAATCTACGGCTATTCGCATCAGGAGATATTATCCCTATCCGGAAAAGATATCGCACATCCGGAATATAATCATATTTTTGAAAATTTCTTCAGACAAACGATAGATAAAGGTCAATTCTGCTGCGAGTCAGTTGATATTAGCAAGGACGGTTCTTTCATTAATATTGAAGTGCATGGAACCAGCTTCAATTACCATGGAAAACCGCATCTGTTGGCTATTATCAGGGATATAACCGAGCGAAAGAAGGCGGAGGCAACTTTAAAGGAAAAAGAGCGTCATCATCGACGAATTATTGAAACCATGAATGATGGTTTTGGTGTACAGGATATTAACGGCAATTTAACTTATGTCAACGACAAGCTGTGCATTATGCTTGGATATAACCGCGATGAATTAATCGGGCATCAGGTTAAAGAATTTCTTGATAATAACAACCAAAATATTTACCAAGCACAAAATGCCATGCAAGATTGCATAGGCCGCCACCCTTATGAACTTGTGTGGACAACAAAAGATAAACATAGAATCAATACCATTATATCACCGGCTCCTTTATTTGATGCTGAAGGAAAATTTACAAGCAACTTTGCCGTTATAACTGATATTACTAACCGCAAAAAGGCGGAAAAAGCGCTGCGCGAAAGCGAGGAAAAGTTTCGCGAAGTAGTCGAAATGCTGCCTGAAATTGTTTGGGAAATCGATATGAATGGCTCGGTAACATTCGTTAATAATCGGGGCTATGAAATATCCGGTTATACCCAAGAAGATGTGGATAACGGGTTTAATGCCGCTGAATTCTTCATTCCTGCTGATAGAACGAGGTTAAAAACAAATATCGAAAAATTATTGCGCGGCGAATTGTATAGATTTGATGATTACACAGCATTAAGGAAAAATGGCAGCACTTTCCCCGTTATAGCGCAGGCTGCAGCGATTATCAAGGAAGGAAAACCTGTTGGAGTAAGAGGTTTTCTTATCGATATTACCGAACGCAAAAAGGCTGAGGAAGAAACAAAAAACGCTCACGCCGAACTTGAGCAGATACTTAATTCTACGCCTGATGGCATACGCATTATAGATAAGGAATTTAACGTTTTGCGCGTTAATGAAACATTTTGCAAGCTTTCGGGCATTGACTATAAAGAAAATAAAAAACTTAAATGCCATGAAGCGCTTCGAGGCTCTAAATGTCTAACCCCGAAATGTCCGCTTAATAGAATACTTAAAGGCGAAGAGTATATTGAATATGATGTGGAAAGGGAACGATTGGACGGCAAGAAAATCCCTTGCATATTAACTGCCGTTCCATTCTACGGTCAAAATGGCGAATTAATCGGCATTATCGAAAGCTTCAAAGATATAACCGAACGTAAACGAGCCGAAACCGAACTGTATCGATTTGCGCGAGCTGTAAAGCAATCTCTTGATGGTATTGCAATGATCGGATTGGATGGGACTATCCAGTTTATTAATAACGCCTGGGCAAAGATGCATCTCTATAATCCTGAAGAAGTTCACGGTAAACATCTGCGCATTTTTCATACCAAGGAACAACTGAATAAAGAAATCCTGCCAACTTTGAAGATAATTGAACAAGGCTATGGCTGGGAAGGCGAGGTCAGTCATGTACGAAAAGATGGAACGGTATTCCCAACATGGACGACTGTAACGCTATTAAGAAATAGAGACGCCCGTCCTATAGGGCTTGTATGCAATGCGCGCGATATTACAGGCCGTAAACGGGCTGAAGGTCAGTTAAAAAAATCATTAAAAGAAAAAGAAGTGTTGATAAAAGAAATTCACCACCGGGTTAAGAACAACCTGCAGATTATTTCGAGTTTGCTGGAATTACAATCTGATTATATCAAAGATAATAAGGCTTGTAAGATAATCAAAACCAGCCAGGATAGGGTCAAATTAATGGCTCTTATTCACGAGCAATTGTATCAATCTCCCGACCTGGCAAAAATCGGTTTTGCTATGTATGTCCGTAATCTCGCCGATTATCTTGTTGCTTCCTATGGTATAAATTCGGATGTCATCAAATTGGAGAAAGACCTCGAAAATGTTTATTTGGGCATTGATGCCGCCATTCCCTGCGGATTGATTATAAATGAACTTATCACTAATTCGATTAAGCACGCTTTCCCAGACAACCGTCCGGGTACTATTCGTGTTGAATTACGCTCATTAGATAATCATTTTGTTATTACTGTTAGCGATGATGGTATTGGATTGCCGGAAAATATAGATTCCGGAAACACTAAATCATTGGGGCTGCAATTAGTTAATTTATTAGAAAAGCAAACAGGATGTACTATTGAGTTGGATAGAAGTCATGGCACAGCTTTTAAAATAACATGTCAAAAGCCAAACAGCTAATAAAGGGAGTTTTTTAACTGTAATAATAATGAACGGAACGAGTGAAAATAAATAATCGTGTCGAAAAAAGGATATATTAGATATTGCCTTTCAATCGGCGTTTTGTTATCTTCAATTGATTGTTGAATATAAACATCCTGATATGTTTAAAGGCTGTTCTAAAGAATATAAAGAGGATTAAAACAAAGTGGATAAAAATGCTCAAATCATGATTGTCGAGGATGAAATCATCGTCGCTAAAAGTATTCAGAACAGATTGAAAAGCCTTGGCTACTCAGTACCTGCAATCGCCTCATCAGGCGAGGAGGCAATTCAAAAAGCCAAAGAGACGAACCCTGATTTGCTGCTGATGGATATCAGATTAAAAGGCAATATTGACGGCGTGGAAGCAGCCAGACGCATCAACGACAACCAGAGTGTTCCGGTAATCTATCTTACCGCTTATGCAGATGACAATACGCTGAACCGCGCAAAAAATACCGAACCATACGGCTATTTATTGAAGCCATTTGAACCGCAAGTATTGCACACAACTATCGAGATAGCGCTCTATAAGCACATGATGGAAATGAAACTAAAAGAACGAAAACAAAAGCTGGAAAATATTCTTGAAGGCGTTAGCGATGCCGTTATTGTCGCTGATGCCGCCAGCATAGTAACCTTTATGAACCCAATCGCCGAATCGCTGACAGGTTGGAAGCAAAGTAAAGCCTGCGGAAAAAAGCTGAATGAAGTATTTAATACTACCATCAAAGAAATGAATATTAAGGATAGAAACCGCGCGGCTGGCGTCGATTGGTTTAGCTATGACAATCAATCACAAAACCGGATTATTCTTATCAATAAAGATAATAAGGAAATACTTATCGAAAAAAGCTTCTCCCCTATCCGGGATGATAACGGAGATATAACGAGTTTTGTTCTGATTTTCCATGATACCTCTCAATATCGGCAGGCGACGGAAAACCATACAAGAGACACTGACCGTTTCCATATTGCAATCGATTCTTCATACGATTGGGAGTATTTGATTGGAGCTGACAGCAATCTCATCTATGTTTCGCCGTCATGTGAACGAATCACCGGCTATAAAGTCGATGAGTATTTTGAAAATTCGGAACTATTAATGACATTAACCCATCCGGATGACTTGATTATGTTTTTAAATCATTGTCATGAGAAAAAAGAAAATAGGCAGGAGTTTTCTCTTGATTTTCGCATAATTACACGCAACGGCGAAATGCGTTGGGTTAATCATATATGTCGACCGGTCTATAATGATGATGGGAGCTATCTTGGCCGGCATGTTTGCAATAGAGATATTACCGAACGCGTACTTGCCAAAGAAATGCTTCAGGGTAGCGAAGAACGATACCGATTATTCGCCGAAAATGTAACGGATGTTATATGGATTACCGATTTGTATTTCAATCATATTTATTCAAGCCCCTCTGTAAAACACTTGCGAGGTTTTACTGTCGAAGAAGCAATCAATCAATCCATAGAGGAAATGATGTCTTCTGATTCTATAGCGCTTTTAAAGAAAATTATTTCCGAAAAGCAGAATTCCAATATCCGAGAGGAAAATGAAGCCTCTAATACTCAATTAGTAGAACTTGAATTTTATTGTAAAAATGGCTCAACTATCTGGACTGAAAGCAAAATATCTTTCCTTCGCGACCCAAACGGTTGGCTTACTAAAATAATTGGGATAACGCGCGATATTTCAGAACGTAAATCGGCTGAAAGACAGAAAGAAATACTTATCAGAGAACTAAAGGAAGCCTTAGGTAAAATTAAAACCTTAAGCGGTTTAATTCCTATTTGCCCATCATGCGGAAAAGTCCGCGACGATAGAGGTTATTGGAAGCAGGTTGAGAATTATATCGACTCTCACCCTAAAACCGAATTTTCTCACTGTTTGTGTCTTGATTGCGCTAAAAAGCTACACCCGGATATCAATTTTAGTGAAAGTGATTATTGAAATCATTATCATACATTTTTTAATTTTGCAAATACTTAATTTAATGATTACATAAGGAATGGGCAGAAATGAAGGGAGTTATTAAATGAAAAAAGATGCCCAAATCTTAGTTGTTGAAGACGAATCGATTGTTGCGAAAAACATTCAAAACAGATTGGAAAGTATGGGTTATACAGTGCCTGCAATTGCCTCAACCGGCAAAGAGGCAATGCAAATAGCGCTGGAAACCATGCCCGATCTATTGCTTATGGATATTAATTTAAAAGGTGAGATTGACGGTATTGAAACAGCCAGACGCATCAACGATCAGCTTGATATTCCAGTTGTTTATCTTACTGCTTATGCCGATGAGAACACAATTTCCCGCGCCAAAAATACCGAACCATTTGGTTATTTAACCAAACCCTTCGATGCCAGAGAACTGAGAGCAACTATTGAGATGGCGATTTATAAGCATATGATGGTAAGGGAGCTAAAAAGCAGAGAACATTTACTGACATGCCTTCTTGAAAATGTCAGCCGCGAATGCAGTCAATGGAATGATTGATTAGCCCTGATTTTGCATCGGAATTATAAATCAACTGCAAAAGCCGCAGGAGTTTCCCCGTTTTTTCAAAAACTATGATTTTCACTTATTGAAAATATTAACCCTATGAAACATACTATACTATAAAGATTTTACCGGAATTTTCGGGGAA